>NZ_VHTC01000019.1:0-80555 GCF_013048685.1 Vibrio sp. A8-1 | reverse complement strand
TACGGGCCGTAAGTAATCGTCATATGCAAATGTCAGATCGTGATGCGCCTGTTAGGGCGCTGCTTGTAAGAAAGCCTTATAGGCGCATATGAAAAACCTCCGGCTATGCCGGAGGATATTTTTTTTTCTCTTTGATTACTTAGCTAAGTAATCACGAATCGCAGCTTCAATGCCTGCGCCATCTAAACCTAATTCAGCATGCATCTCTTCTTGCGTCCCTTGAGCAATAAATTGATCCGGCAAGCCAAGATTTAAGGTCGGTTTGAGGAGTTTTTGCGCCATCAAATACTCAACCACAGCCGCGCCAGCACCGCCAGCAATAACATTTTCTTCTAACGTGACCAGTACGTCATGGCTATTGGCTAACTCAGTGATCAATGCTTCATCCAGCGGTTTCACAAAGCGCATATCCGCGACGGTGGCATTAAGCGCTTCGGCGGCTTGTAAGGCATTAGGTAATAAGGTGCCAAAACTGAGGATCGCCACTTTTTCACCTTGACGGATCAGGCGACCTTTGCCAATTGTCAGTGGGGTGAAATCGGTTTCAATCTGCACGCCCATGCCGGTACCACGAGGGTAGCGCACGGCACTTGGACCTTGATGCTGATGACCGGTATAGAGCATTTGCCGACATTCATTTTCATCTGCCGGAGCCATGATCAATAAATTGGGAATACAGCGTAAGAAGCTTAAATCAAATGCCCCTTGATGAGTTTGACCATCGGCACCCACTAATCCCGCGCGGTCAATGGCAAACATCACTGGTAGATTCATAATTGCCACATCGTGGATCAATTGGTCATAACCGCGCTGTAAAAAGGTTGAGTAAATCGCCACAATCGGGTGATAACCGCTGATTGCCATTCCTGTTGCGAGAGTGACGGCATGTTGCTCAGCAATCGCGACATCAAAATACTGACTAGGGTACTCTTTGGAGAAACGCACCATCCCCGAACCTTCACGCATTGCAGGGGTGATGGCCATTAATTTAGGATCTTGCGCGGCCATATCACATAAAAAATCACCAAAGATTTTTGAGTAAGTAGGCTTACTTTCAGCACTCTTCGGTAGGCTGGTATGGCTTAAATCAAATTTGGGTACGCCATGATAACCGATAGGATCTTTCTCTGCGGGCGCGTAGCCTTTGCCTTTTTTGGTCATGACATGCAAAAACTGCGGACCTTTGAGTTCACGCATGTTTTTGATGGTTTTAATCAGTTCTAAGACATCATGGCCGTCAATCGGACCGATATAATTAAAGCCGAATTCTTCAAATAGCGTCCCCGGTACGACCATACCTTTTAAATGCTCTTCGGTACGACGTACCAGCTCTTTAATCGGTGGAATGCCCGATAAAACTTTTTTGCCGCCTTCACGTATCGAAGTGTATAAACTGCCAGACAGTAATTGCGCCAAATGGTTATTGAGTGCGCCGACATTTTCTGAAATCGACATTTCATTATCATTTAAGATAACCAGCATATCGCTGTCGACATCGCCTGCGTGGTTCATGGCTTCAAATGCCATTCCCGCGGTGATGGCACCATCACCAATCACACTGACGACTTTACGTCCTTTGGCTTCTTTCGCGGCGCAAATAGCGACGCCGAGCGCAGCACTGATTGAGGTTGATGAGTGGCCAACAGAGAGGGTGTCATATTCGCTCTCTTCTCGCCAAGGAAAAGGATGCAGTCCATCTTTTTGACGAATGGTCGACATCTGCTCGCGGCGGCCAGTGAGGATTTTGTGAGGGTAAGCTTGATGGCCGACATCCCAAATCAGTTTATCAAAAGGGGTTTGGTAGACGTAATGCAAAGCGACGGTTAGTTCTACCGTGCCTAATCCAGAGGCCAAGTGACCGCTAGAGCGACTGACGGAATTCAGTAAATAGGTACGTAACTCATCACAAAGCTTAGGTAGCATTTCTTTGGGCATGCTACGCAGTTCGTCAGGGGTATTTGCTAGGGCCAGTGTTGGATATTTCGAAATATCAAGAGTCATAGTTATGCGCGCTTATCGTGTTAGTTTTTGCGCTCGATGACGTATCGGGCGAACTCTTCGAGATGCTCAGTATTATACGGAATCGCTTGTAATGCTTCGAGCGCTTCTGCAAGCAGAACTTGAGCTTTATTCATGGCACCTTCTAAGCCCAGTAGGGCTGGATAAGTGCTTTTATGCAGTTGTTGGTCTGAACCTTGCGGTTTACCTAATGTTTCAGTATCGCTGATGATGTCTAAAATATCATCTTGTACTTGAAAGGCGAGGCCTACCGCTGCCGCATAGCGATCCAGTTGCGGTAAAATAGCCAAGCCCTTTTGGCCTGCAGCCATGGCACCCATTCGGATGGCACAACGCATCAGTGCGCCCGTTTTATTGTGATGAATGGTTTCTAATTCATCTAACGTTATACGGCGATTTTCCGCGGCCAGATCTAACGCTTGGCCTAAACACATTCCCTGAGCGCCAGACGCTTCGGCTAAAGCTTGAACCATTTTGATCCGATTCGTTTCACCATGAGTGGAGAGTTGACCTTCCGCCAAAATAGTAAACGCGAGAGTTTGCAGAGCATCCCCGGTTAAAATCGCCGTTGCTTCATCAAATTTAATATGACAGGTTGGTTTTCCACGACGTAAGTCGTCGTCGTCCATGGCGGGCAAATCATCATGAATCAATGAATAAGCGTGGACACACTCGACAGCGCAAGCTGGAGTATCGAGATCAGTCAGTTGGCAGCCGAGCATTTGTCCGGTGATGTAGACCAAGTAAGGGCGAGCTCGTTTACCACCAAGCAATAAACCGTAACGCATAGCTTCAATCAAAGGAAGATGCGGATAAGGTAAACGATGTAACCACTCGTCTAGTTGCTGATTATTTCTCTGTTGAAAAGAGGAAAGCGCCTCGATCATAGGATATGTATTACTCTCTGGTTATTCGGGAACAGCGGTGAATTCAGCTAACGGTGCATCGTCCGAGTTATCAAGAAGAATGCGCACTCGTTGTTCTGCTTCATCGAGTTTGGCTTGCCCGCTGCGAGCTAAGGCGATACCCCGTTCAAATTTTTTTAATGCTTCATCGAGTGCAATATCGCCGCTTTCTAATTGTTCAACTAAGTTATCTAGCTCTTCGATTGTCGCTTCGAAGGACATATTCTCCGGTTTTTTGCTCGCCATAATCATTTTGCCTCAAAAAAGATGCACGAAAGTTACCTTAGGGCGTACAGATGGTCAAATTTAACCAAGCAAATTTGTTATAAATAAGGCGCTTTTTTATCAGACCGCTAAGCTTATCTAAAAATAGTCAAACATAACCATTAATTTTAGGAGGGCGATGATGGTCAAGACTTCAGGGGAACGTGTTGCTGCTGTAGCGTTGTTTGACTCAGTGATAAGGTCACTTATGCTGTGCTAATAATCTGAAGTTTATTGAAAGCAAAATGTTTTTTTGCGATAACGAGTCAAAGAGCGGCACTTGGGGATAGTGGGTTTTGCGTATAAACTTAACCATAATATAAGTTAAAGATTTTGCTCTTGTGCCGATAAGAAGAGTAATCTCAATAATGCAGATGACAAGCATGAGGAGCGCTTCGTGGATTTAGCAACGCTAGTAGGCCTAATTGGTGGTCTGGCTTTCGTTTTGATGGCAATGGTCGTTGGTGGTAGCCTTGTGATGTTTGTCGATGTCACATCGGTTCTGATCGTCGTCGGTGGTTCAACCTTCGTTGTGTTAGTCAAATTTACCATGGGGCAGTTTTTTGGTGCGGCCAAAATTGCCGCTAAAGCGTTTATGTTTAAAGCGGAAGAGCCTGAAGACTTAATTGCCAAAATCGTTGAGATGGCCGATGCAGCGCGTAAAGGTGGTTTCTTAGCGTTAGAAGAGATGGAAATCTCTAATTCATTTATGCAAAAAGGCATCGATTTATTGGTTGATGGGCACGATGCTGATGTCGTTCGCACCGCATTACAAAAAGACATCGTTTTAACCGATGAGCGCCATGAATTAGGGACGGGTGTTTTTCGTGCCTTTGGTGATGTAGCCCCTGCGATGGGGATGATCGGTACGTTGATAGGCTTAGTGGCCATGTTATCAAATATGGATGACCCGAAAGCTATCGGCCCAGCAATGGCGGTGGCGTTATTGACGACGTTGTATGGGGCGATCATGGCAAACATGATCTTCTTCCCGATTGCCGATAAATTGGCGTTACGCCGAGGACAAGAAACCTTAAATCGTCGTTTAATTATGGATGGTGTCTTAGCGATTCAAGATGGACAAAACCCGCGAGTGATCGATGGCTATTTGAAAAATTATCTTAATGAAGGTAAGCGAGTACTTGATGTCGATAATGAATAGCGGGGGGCCATCATGGAGGATCTAAAACGCAAATGCCCACCGCCGGGCCTGCCTGCCTATATGGGAACCTTTGCCGATTTGATGGCATTGTTGATGTGCTTTTTTGTACTGCTGCTGTCTTTTTCAGAGATGGACGTTCTTAAATTCAAACAGATCGCGGGTTCGATGAAGTTTGCGTTTGGGGTACAAAACCGTTTAGAAGTCAAAGATATACCTAAAGGGACCAGTGTGATTGCTCAAGAGTTTCGTCCAGGTCGTCCTGAGCCGACTCCTATTGACGTGATCATGCAGCAAACAATTGATATTACTCAGCAAACGTTAGAATTTCATGAAGGTGATTCTGATAGAGCCGGCGGTAATCAGCGCGATGATGGTCAGCTAACGGGCGGAGAATCTCCTGAAACCTCGACTGAAGATAGTCAAGATAATGAAGACGCTGAGCAGGAGCAAGAGCAATCTGAAGCCCTCTCTGAAGAGATGGAAATTGTTTTAGAGAACATCAAAAAAGCCTTAGATCGAGAAATTGAGCAAGGGGCTGTTGAGGTGGAAAACTTAGGCCAGCAAATTCTGATCCGTATTCGTGAGCGGGGGGCTTTTCCTGAAGGTTCCGCCTTTTTACAACCTCAATTTCGACCCTTGGTTCGGCAGATTGCCGAATTAGTCAAAGACGTTCCCGGTATTGTTCAGGTGACTGGGCATACTGATAATCAACGATTAGATTCTGAGCTTTATCGCTCAAATTGGGATCTTTCAGCGCAGCGAGCAGTGTCGGTTGCGCAAGAAATGGAAAGAGTGACCGGTTTTGACCACCGACGTTTAGAAGTCAGAGGATTGGCTGATACCGCGCCGGTTGGCCCGAACGATACCGAAGCGCAACGCTCTCGTAATCGACGAGTCGAGATCGGTATCATGCAAGGAAAACCGCTGTTAAGTGAGGAGATCCCTTCACTACAATAGCATCAATCGTTGTTCTAGGTTCTCGATCCCAGAACCTAGAACCCAAATCTCCCCACTTATCATGCCATTCGCTTTTAAGCGAAGAGTCGTCATAAACCTTGCCTTTTATGATGATTTTCCTAATTGAGTAGATCGTGTATAATCCTGCCCCTTTGCTGATCTCTATCCTGAGCGTCACTGCTTAGCATGAAGCTCAATGCTTGTTTTGAACCTAATTTGCGAATAGCCCCATGAAATTTATTGTTAAACCCCATCCAGAAATTTTTGTTAAAAGTGAATCAGTACGTAAGCGTTTTACCAAGATTCTTGAATCGAATATTCGCAATATTATTAAAAAGCGGACCACTGGCGTTGCGGTTTTTAACCGCCGCGATCATATTGAAGTCAGTGCCAATAGCGATCAGTTTTTTCAACAAACATTAGAGATTTTAACCACCACGCCAGGTATTCAACAGATACTACAAGTCAAGCAATCGACGTTTACCGATATGCATGACATTTATCTGCAAGTGTTAGAAAACAGTCGTGAACTGATTGAAAATAAAACCTTTGCTGTACGTGCCAAACGTCGTGGTAAGCATGATTTTTCATCGCTTGAATTAGAGCGTTATATTGGTGGTGGACTGAATCAAGCGGTTGCTTCAGCAAAAGTGAAATTAACTCGTCCTGATATTATTGTTCATATTGAAGTGGCGGATGAATTACTCAATCAGGTGATTGCTCGTTACAAAGGGTTAGGTGGTTTTCCACTCGGCACACAAGAGGACGTACTCAGCCTTATTTCAGGAGGTTACGATTCTGGCGTATCGAGTTATTTACACATTAAACGCGGTTCTAAAGTCCATTATTGCTTTTTCAATCTGGGCGGGCCTGCGCATGAAATCGGTGTTAAGCAAGTCGCGCACTATTTATGGAACAAGTACGGCTCGTCAGCCAAGGTACGCTTTATCTCTGTTGATTTTGAGCCGGTTGTTGCTGAGATTTTAGAGAAAATTGACGATGGTCAGATGGGCGTAGTGCTCAAACGTATGTTTATGCGGGTTGCTGGCCGTATTGCAGAGAAGTTTGGTATTCAGGCGTTGGTGACTGGCGAGGCGATTGGCCAAGTCTCCAGTCAGACCTTGACCAATTTGCGTCATATTGATGGTGTGACCGATCGTCTTATTCTTCGTCCACTGATCAACTGGGATAAAGGCGATATCATGGATCTTGCCCGTGATATTGGCACAGAAGATTTCGCGAAAACCATGCCAGAATATTGTGGTGTGATTTCTAAAAACCCAACCGTAAAAGCGGTAAAAGCTCTATTAGAAGAACAAGAAGCGAAATTCGATTTTACTATCTTAGATAAAGTGATTTATGACGCTCGTTTGATGGATATTCGTGATATCGAAAAAGAGAGTCAGCAGCAAGCGCCGGAAGTGGAACAGGTCGATGCGGTGCAAGAGGACGCTATTGTGCTCGATATTCGTAGCCCAGAAGAGGAAGATGACGCACCATTAGAGCTTGACGGTATTGAAGTGATGACCATTCCATTCTACAAGTTAGCCACCAAGTTCGGCGATCTTGATCAGTCCAAAACCTATTTGCTTTATTGTCAACGAGGCGTGATGAGTCGTTTACAAGCCTTATACTTAAAAGAGCAAGGTTTTGACAATGTTAAAGTCTACCGTCCTTAGTTAACTTTAATCCGTTGTTAAACTACGTTTTTCCCAGTTGATGCTGCTGGGCTTTTTATTATAGCCAAACAAGTTGGAGTCAACACTGCGGCGGCTTCAAGTAGGAAGTGGGTGGCGAATAGATAAAAAAACACCGCCAAAAGGCGGTGCTAAATATTTGACAGACAGGTCAAAAAATAAATACAGGAAGTATTTGTTTTGTTACAGGGGATAACTGTACAAAACAGGGTGGTAGAAACTACCGAACTCGAAAAACGAGTTTGCAAACACAACATCGCAACAGCAAACCAATTGATTCAAAAAGAATCAAGCCGTTCAGGCTTGCGTTACGGGGTGCAATATAGATTTTCTCTGGCTGGTTAGCAACGGACAATTTATAATGTTTCACATAAAAAAAACTAATCGGTTTTAGAGTGTCCCTATGTCCAGAAGATTACCACCGCTCAATTCATTAAAAGTCTTTGAAGCGGCTGCACGTCATTTAAGTTTTACCCGAGCGGCGGAAGAGTTATTTGTGACTCAAGCGGCGGTTAGCCACCAAATCAAGGCGTTAGAAGAATTCCTTGGCCTTAAGCTATTTCGTCGCCGTAATCGTTCTTTACTACTAACGGAAGAAGGGCAAGGCTATTTTCTCGATATTAAGGATATTTTTAGTGCGTTGGCGGAAGCTACTGACAAATTACTTGAGCGAAGTGAAAAAGGCGCATTGACCATCAGTCTGCCGCCCAGTTTTGCTATTCAGTGGTTGGTGCCTCGCCTGGCGGATTTTAATCATCAACAACCTGACATTGATGTGCGTATCAAAGCGGTGGATATGGAAGAAGGATCACTCACCGATGATGTCGATGTAGCGATTTACTATGGTCGAGGTAATTGGCCTGGCCTGCGGGCGGATAAATTGTACCAAGAGTTTTTGATCCCGCTTTGCTCACCTGCGCTGTTAGTCGGTCCGAAGCCTTTAGTCACCTTAAGTGATTTAGCACGACATACATTATTGCATGATACGTCACGCAAGGATTGGAAGCAGTTTGCTAAAGAAAATGGTTTAGATTCGCTGAATGTTAATCAAGGGCCTATTTTTAGTCATTCAACTATGGTGTTGCAGGCTGCCGCTCATGGACAAGGCGTCGCGTTAGGCAATAACGTGTTAGCACAACCGGAATTAGATGCTGGACGCTTGGTGGCCCCATTTGATGAAGTGTTGATGACCAAAAATGCGTTTTATGTTGTTTGTCATGAGAAGCAAGCGGACATGGGACGAATTGCGACTTTTCGAGATTGGATGTTGAAAAAAGCGCGTAAAGAACAAGAGGTAATATTAGATGACGCAAGCCATAACCCCTTATGAATCAGTGATTATCGATGAGCCGAGCTGCGATGAATCATCTGCTTTAGCGGCGACATTTATTTTTGCCCATGGGGCAGGAGCGGATAAAACCCATCCATTTATGCAGACGATTGCCAAGGGTTTGGCCGCTAAAGGGATTCGCGTGGTGCGTTTTGATTTTCCTTATATGGTTAAACGTCAGCAAGATGGCAAACGTCGTCCACCCGATCGCGCGCCTAAGTTACTCGAAGCTTACACAAAAGTGATTGAACAGTTCGCAAATCAACCACTGGTGATTGGTGGTAAATCCATGGGGGGCCGCATAGCATCACATCTGACAGAACACCCACAAGTACAAGCGGTCGCTTGTCTTGGCTTTCCATTCCATCCACCGGGCAAGCCGGAACGATACAAAGGGGAGCATTTAGCCTCACTGAGCAAGCCATGCCTGATCTTACAAGGGCAGCGTGATACTTTCGGCTCACAGGCGGAAGTCGAACAGTTTCCACTGAGTCGTTCGGTTTCAGTGCAGTATCTTCCGGATGGCGATCATAGTTTTGCACCAAGAAAATCATCGGGTTACCGCTTAGAAGATAACCTTGCTTGGGCAATTGAATCTTTGGCGCAGTTTATTGGTGAGGTTTATGATGAAAAGTAGTCAATCACTGACACTGATTGTGGGTGGGCTCGTCTGTGGTATCTCGGTCTCTTTAGGGGCGTTTGCCGCTCATGGTTTAAAAGCTCAACTGACGGAATATGCCTTAACGATTTTTCAAACCGCTGCTCATTATCAATTTATGCATGGTCTGGCGATCATTGCTTGCGGTTTAGCTCTTGGTTTACCGTTAATGGAAAAGTCGCGAAATTATTTTGGTCGTGCGGCGATTTGCTTTATCATCGGCATCTTTTGTTTCAGCGGTAGTCTTTACCTATTAGCGTTGACCGGAGTGTCGTGGATCGGCTTCGTAACGCCTATTGGTGGACTGCTGTTTTTATTAGGCTGGTGCATGTTCGTTCTAGCCGCGATTAATATCAAAGAGGTAAGAGTGTGAAACAAGTCATGCTGTACTGTCGTGCGGGCTTTGAAAAAGAGTGCGCCGGTGAAATTCAGGATAAAGCGACAAAGCTTGAAGTGTATGGTTTTCCTCGCCTTAAAAATAATACCGGTTATGTACTGTTTGAGTGTTATCAAGCGGAAGATGCCGACAAACTCATTAAAAACATTGATTTTCAAACGCTTATTTTTGCTCGACAAATGTTTGCAGTGACCGCTGAGTTTACTGAGTTACCGAAAGATGACCGAATCTCACCGATTTTGAGTTATTTTAAACAGGAACAAGCATTTCCACAGTGTGGTGATTTACGTATTGAAACGCCAGACACTAATGAAGCAAAAGAACTGCTTAAGTTTTGTCGTAAATTTACCGTGCCGCTGCGTCAAGCGCTGCGTAGCCATGGAGTACTATTGGCTAAAGAGAGTACTAAAAAACCGGTGTTGCATGTTTGTTTTACCGCTCCTGGACACTGTTATTTAGGCTATTCGTATAGCCATAATAACTCGCCATTTTTTATGGGGATTCCTCGTTTAAAATTCCCAGCAGATGCGCCAAGCCGCTCGACCTTAAAATTAGAAGAAGCCTTTCATGTCTTTATCCCTCGTGCGGAATGGGATACGCGTTTGGCATCCGGTATGTGGGCGGTGGATCTCGGTGCTTGCCCTGGTGGCTGGACTTATCAATTAGTTAAGCGTTCGATGTTTGTTCATGCCGTGGATAATGGCATGATGGCGCAAAGCTTAATGGACACCGGTCAGGTTAAACATCATATGGAAGATGGTTTTAAGTTTGAACCGCCGCGTAAGAACGTTACTTGGATTGTCTGCGATATGATTGAGAAGCCAGCGCGCGTTGCTCAGTTGATGGGGGAGTGGATCATCAGTGGTTGGGCTAAAGAGGCGATCTTTAATCTCAAATTACCGATGAAGGGGCGTTATGATGAGGTGTTACAAGATATTGAGAATCTGAAAGATTTTCTGAAACAGAATAAAGTTAAGTTTCGTTTACAAGCTAAGCATCTCTATCATGATCGAGAAGAGATCACCGTTCATGTCCAATCTTTATCGTCGATTTCTCCTTATTAAAGCGGAGTGATCTGGTCCGTTTTGAGCCTAGCTTTTCGGTTCAAAACGGATATCTTGCAAATTAAAACCGAGTTCAATGTCAGTTTTCAGGGTCGCAACTTGCTTGCAAATTCGTGCCATTTCAATCTCTTGATCGAGTTTTTTGCGATATTTACTGGCTAAGGCTTCACTGGCATAAGCGTGTTCAATGTCAGTAAATTGAGTGAGGATCGCTTGAGCTGCTTTAGGGCCGAGACCAGCGACACCTGGTACTTGGCTCGAACTCATGCCCGTTAGACCCCAATAGTCGGTCAATTGGCTTGGTTTGACGCCAAATTCTTGTTCAATAAATGGCGCATCTAGCCAGCGATGTTGAAAATAATCACGAATTTGTAAGGTTGGAGACAACAGCTGACAATAGCCTTTATCAGTGGAAATGATCGTTACTTTTTCACCATAACTCGCGACTTTGCAGGCAAGGGTTGCGACTAAATCATCCGCTTCATCACCTTCTGAAAGTAGTGAATCGATACCCAGTTCCCACCATGCTTGTTGAATTTGCTCCAAGCCGTTTTGCAAGCTGATGGGCATTGGCTTACGTCCTTGTTTATAGCTTGGCAGCAGTTCGGCACGCCAGCCACGATCTTGTAGCGTATGATCAAACACCGCAATCATGTGAGTCGGAGCGGATTCATTAATAATACGTTGTAAGGTGCGACAGGTGGTGTTGGCGGTGCGGGCGATATCGCTTTCATCGGGTTGAGCGGAATGCACTCTGCGGATCAGGTTTAACGCATCGATAATCACAAGATGAATAGACATAATCACCAAAAAATAAGGGCTGTTAGGCCCTTATTGTAATGAAATTAAAGCAGATTGCTATCCTTGCTGAGTGTCCACTAGGAGCTAATTCGATAGCAAGGCACATAAGCGGTTGAGCCAGGAAGCTTCATCCGATGTTGATTGACAAAGTCATTGAGTAATCGGTCCATTTTTTTCATTAATGCCGGTTCGCCATGCAGAGTAAACGGACCTTTCCGCTCAATCTCGCGGATCCCTTCCGCTTTGACATTACCAGCAACAATCCCAGAAAAAGCTTTGCGTAAGTTGGAAGCGAGAACTTCTGGGCGTTGATTAAGATGTAAATCCAAGCTCGCCATGCTGTCATGAGTCGGATCAAAGGGCAGTTGGAATTCTGGTTCAATTTTTAATGACCAGTTATAACTGTACGCATCGTCGTGATCTTTTCGATGCTGACGAACCAGTGGCATGGCATCTTTCATAATTCTTGCCGCTTGAACCGGATCATCAATCACAATCGTGTAGTGTTTGCGGGCTTCTTCACCCAGCGTACTACCAATAAATTGATCGATTGAGCGGAAATACGCTTCGCTCTCTTTTGGACCCGTCAATACAATCGGCATTGGTTGGTCTGCATTATCCGGGTGCATCATGATCCCGAGAATATACAGCAGCTCTTCTGCGGTTCCTGGGCCTCCAGGGAAAATGATGATTCCGTGTGCCATTCGGGCAAAGGCTTCAAGACGCTTTTCGATATCAGGCATAATCACCAATTGATTGACGATCGGGTTTGGTGGCTCGGCAGCAATGATTGACGGTTCAGTTAAGCCCAAGTAGCGCTGTTGCTGATAGCGTTGTTTGGCATGGCCAATAGCCGCGCCTTTCATTGGCCCTTCCATGGCTCCGGGCCCACATCCGGTACAGATATTGAGTTCTCTTAGCCCTAATTCATGGCCAACTTCACGGGTATATTGATATTCGGTCTCATTGATGGAATGCCCACCCCAACAGACGACAAGGTTAGGTTCTACCCCTGTCACCAAAGTGCCTGCATTGCGTAAGATACTGAATACTAAATTAGTGATATGGCTGGCATTGGTCAGGTTCAGTCTTTGATTTTCAGATAAGTGCATGTTGACGTAAACAATATCACGCAGCACAGCAAACAGGTGTTCTTGAATCCCTTTGATGATTTGCCCGTCGACAAACGCTTGCTCTGGTGGATTGGTGAGCTCGAGTTTAATGCCCCGCTCACGACGCAGTACGGTGATATCGAAGTTTTTGTACTGTTCGAGCATTTCTTTGGAGTTATCGGTATGGCTTCCGGAATTGAGTACTGCCAAACTACAATTGCGATACAGCTGATAGAGATCACTGGATGCGGTTTTTTTGAGTCTTTCTACTTCAAGTTGCGACAGTAGATCCATACTGCCGGCTGGGCTAACTTGAGTGATCATCTTGACCTCCTTAACAATCGGGGGGGAAGTGCTATTGGTCCTATGTCATCAATGCACTCTTTCAATCATAGTCGTTATTGATGGAGATAGAGTTTACACGAGTGACTTAGGAGGAACACTCTGTCGTATCGGGATGCCATTTTAGTTCGTTTAGATTCAACAGTCTGAAATGGCTTATTAATCTTGTGCGTAACAATGGTTTTGGAAAACATCGCTAGGCGCAAGATGTGAAATGAGTCACTAAGTTTACGGCAAATGGTTAAATGTTGTTCGTTTGGTGGCTTATTTCCAAGCCAGTTGATTAGGACCATAAGGCTTCATCTCCTGTAGGGAACGATGCAACCGTTCAAGAACAATTTCTGGTGTATCGGCTTCTTTAAAGTGGGTTGAAGCGGCACTAAGAGTGATGGTGATCTGTTTATCGCGAAATTTAAAAGGCAGTCTAGCCACATTACGCTGTATTTTTTGTATAACCTGATGGCACTCATTATCGGCGCGTTCTGGCAACAGTAAGATGAATTCTTCTCCTGAAAAACGCGCGGCGGTATCGGTTTTTTCCAGCTCTTTATGAATGGTTCGAGCAATCACTTTTAACGCTTTATCCCCAGCAAGATAACCAAAACTTTCATTAATCGCTTTAAAAGCATCAATATCTAAAATCACCAAACGCAAATTATGCTGCGTGCGAATCCAGCGCCGATACTCTAATTCTAATCGATCATTAAACGCAGTGCGGTTATACAATTTGGTCAGTGGATCTTGCAGTAGTCGCTGCGCTTGATCTTCTAATCGACGGCGATAATCTTGAGTCAGTTCTAGCAAGGTTTCCATTTGGTGCTGGGTATATTGCATACGTTCAATCAGCACTTGTTCTCGTTGTTCAGCATGAATCAAACGCTCGGATAAGGCTTCAATTTCACTAAATACCGCACTTACAGGCTTATTGGATTCGTTGGCTTGAGATGATAAAGCATGCTGGCCGCGGTTGACGAGGTGAAGGAGATCTTGATGCATATGTTGGCGATGCTGTTGATAATGGGTGCTTTGCTCAAGATTAACGCGGGTGCTTTGCAGATTTTTCGATAATGAACTATTGATTTGTTCGAGGAATTTCTCCGAGTTTTTACGCTCATATTGAGTACCATCGATGACTAATTTCAGCACTTGCAAAGCCAGCTCAAGTAACCCTTGGCTATTAACCCCAAGCAGCAGCTTGCTGCGGATATCCGTCAGTAAATCTCCAGCCTCACCTTCAAAATCCAGCTCGGTGATCAGGTGCTGTAGTTCATCACTGAGCTGAGTCAGGAGTGCTTTATCGCCGCAATGGGGAGCTTCTTGATGCCCGAGATTAGGATTATGAGCAAAAATTTTCATCGCACGTTGGTATAAATGTAATAGACGCAACGCTTGATCTTGCTGATTGATGGTGTGATTGGTGCTTAACAGTTGCTGAACATCGCGTTTCAGTTTGATGGGTAATCCCGGTAGATACAACAGGGTCTCTGCACACTGTTTCACTCGGACATCCATAGGGTGAGTTTGATGTTCATCGTTCGACGTTTGTGATTTCAACATGCGCTCCAGTACGGCTAAACCAGGAAAATTGAGCTAGTCTTTAACGGCCAATTTACAGTATCTCAAGGATGAGACGCTATTTATCAATCTGTCGATAATAACAAATAATTGGTGAAGGTCATTAGCTCAATCTGTTAACCGCATAGCATTTATCCATCTTTTAAGAACTTTTTAATCTGCTCTTCATCACGATAAGATGAGTGAACCTTAATCAGTCCTTGATTGATCGCTTGTTGACACGATTTTCGGATGTTACTTGAGGCGAAACTGGCCGCAGGGGCGTTATCAATCGCCTTAAAGTAGACCCAATGGCTGGTGTTGTCTTTTAGGCTCAGCTCTCTGGCGACCCCTGTAGCCATCAATAAAATATCCAACAATTCTTTATCATTAATGGCGGTGTAGGCTCTGGGTAAAAAAGGATAATCGGCAATTCCCAAGCGAATGGTTCGGTTTAAACGCCGCTCTGGTTGGAACTGATTGATTAAGTCTTGGACTTTATTAAACAGCTCTTCTGGTGGCCGATCTCTATCGATATTCGGTTCAATGTACAGTAAGTTTGCATCCGAGAAATGATAGAGCCGGGCTGGTTCTTCAAGATGGTCAGTTAAAAAACGCCCAAACGCATGTTCGAGCTCTACGCCTGCCGTATAGCCATGTTGTAAGTACATACTACGCAGAAAAGGGAGATCAATCATCGCGAAGCGTAAGCGATCATTTAACGGTTCATGAATCAATTCACCAATTAACCACTGCTCGTAATTATAGCTACTGCGTTGAAGAGAAGAGAGTAACTTCGCATTGAGCATTCTTAGGTTGGGTAAACGAGAGCGAGAATGCGTGAATAAATGGCTATTCAGTTCATCGATTTCGTCTTGTTGGTTTTGGATAATATAACCACGACGCATCAGGTAGAGAAACAACACAATGCTGGTTAAAAATAGCGTAAAAGCGATTTTTTGAAATTTGCTGTATTCACGTTGAGTCGCTTGTAGGGCTTTTTCTTGGCCAACTAAATGCAGTGTTTGTTCAACAAATTCTTTTTGCTGGCGAAAGGCATCTTCACTAATTTGGTTAAGCTGAGCTTGGCGAAGTTGAGTGATTTGGTGACTTTTTTTACTCCATTCTAACGCGGGTAAATACTGCTCTTTTTGCTCATAACCTAAGGAAAGAAGTTGATAGGCTTGCGCTTCAATGTCCATGTCGTGTAGCGTTTCATTAAACTTTAGTGCCTCTTGAGCGTAGTCAATCACTTGTTTATTGTTTTGCTGAGAGAGGGCTAACTGAGCACTAAGTAAGGCCGCTCGTGCTTGTAGATGTCGATTGTGGCTGTATTGCAGTAGTTCTTTCGCTACGGTTAGATACTGTTCGGCCAACGTATAGTTATAGAGCTGCCGATAAGTCGCGGATAAACTTAACCGAACATCAATCACACTGGCCAGATTGAGTTCACTGCTTTCATGATCGATAACATTAAAATAATGCACCAAGGCTAAATTATATTTACCTTGTTGAAAATAAACGTCACCCATCCGTTTAAGTACAGAAACAAGGATCGGCGATTTTTCATAGTTACCATAAAACTCGGCGGCTTGAGAGAGATGAACTAAAGCTTTATCCAGCACTCGCCGTTCATAAAACAGCTGTGCTAATAGGTTATTGGTTTTTGCTAATTCTGCGCTGGCATTGGTTTCTATCGCTCCCCAATAAGCCGTGAGTAGCTCAGATAAAGCTAAATTGTAGAGTTTATGGTGTAAATAGTGCTCTCCGACGATCACGTGATATTCAATCAAGGGTTTTTTGGCTTGCAATGATTCAAGGTAAGGTTTGGCTTCTGCAAACAGTTGATTAGCCAGAGTAAGCTCGTTATTTTGTGATGCAATTTCTGCGCTGAGCATGGTGATATGGTAATCAATCTGTTTAGAGAGGCGATGTTCTTCGAGCAAGAGAGGGTGCTGATTGGTGATCTCGCGCAGTTGTTGACGAGCGGCATCGGCATCGTGATTGTGTCGCCACTGTAAACGAATCGTCATAATATCTAGCTCTAACGCCAAATAAGGAAGCTCATGCTCTTGCGCGAGCTGTTTGGCTTCATCGAGCGTATCAAACGCCGTTTGTGTATTACCCAAGATAAACTCAGCAGTGGCTAAAATTTTTAGCGCATCAATGGTACTGCTTGGCGTTCGAATGCGGCTATCGGTTTCATCTCGACTAATATTGGACGGTGTTTTTTCGGTTTTATCCGCCAGCTTACGCTGCTCTAAATACTCTTCGACGAGATTTTTGGCCTGAATGGGAGAAATCTCCAATAAACCGTGTGCTTCGTTAAGTTGCGGCAAAGCGTAGACGGCGGCTTTTACCCAAGGAGAAATGCTCAGTAGGAGTAGGCAAACGTAAGGTATCCAGCGGAAAGAGGGCATTATAATGGGCGTCCTTTTATTGGCGAGCCATGCGCAAATTGTGCTCAGGTGAAGGCCGTTCGGTTGAGCGGAATGGATTGATGTCTAAGCCGCCTCGACGTGTGTAACGCGCCAATACAGTGAGTTGTTTAGGTTGGCAGTAACGACACAAATCGTGGAAAATTCGCTCAACGCATTGCTCGTGAAATTCATTATGCTCACGGAATGAGACAATATAACGCAATAATGCTTCGCGTTGTATTTTTGGCCCGTGATAGGTGATTTCAACACTGCCCCAATCGGGTTGATTGGTGATCAAGCAGTTTGATTTGAGTAAGTGGCTGTGCAGCGTTTCGGTGACGATTTCAGCATCCGTCGCTTGTTCCAATAAGCTCGCATCAAACTGATAGTGTTCGATTTCAATATCTTGCTGATCAATACATTCTCCTTGCATCGAAACAATCGGTTGATTGGTATAGTGATCCAGTGAGAATAACCGTACTTCAACGGTTTCACCGGCGCACGCCGACAGATCGTTAATTAAGTGAGTTTGTACCGTTTGCCAGTCTTGAAAACGAGATTGATTGAAGCTGTTTAAATACAGTTTGAACGATTTAGACTCAATTAAGTTAGCGCTGGTGGCTGGAATGCGCACTTCACCAATCGCCACTTGTGGTAGACCGTTACTGTTTAGCCAAGAGAGCTCATATAAAGTCCAAATGTCACAGCCTTGAAAGGGGAGTGTCTCACCAAGATCGAGATCGTTGCGGTTGAGGCTACGTGGCACTGGCTGCAACAAACTTGGGTCATATTGGCTGGCATAGGCAGTGGCTTTGCCAAGAGTTAAGCCAGATAGCTCTTTGGCATCAGAATATTTGCTCATCATTTATCATCAAATCGATTAGAATAATCAGAATTTTACGCAATACTGCTCACGCTGTCATTAGCGTTTGTTGTCAGTTTCGTTATGGAGAACCCTATGGCTCATTTGGTCGCCGCCGCGTTGCGTGATTTCTCGCAACGTTATCTTCAAGCTTATCAACAGAGACATCATCATCTGCCTAGTAGCGATGAGTTAAGCCATATGCCTTCCCCTTGCATTGAGCAGCAAAGTAACAATAGCGTTTATTGGCAGCCGGTGGAACGTGAGCACAGTGCTGATTTACAGGCGGTGGAGCAGGGAATTGAGCTGAGTTTACATAGTGATATTGCGCCATTTTATGGCAGCCAATACAGTGGCGATTTACCGGCAACGTGGCGCGGTCACTCGCTGACGTTATTGCAAGTCTGGAGTGATGACGATTATCTTCGTTTACAGGAAAATATTCTTGGCCACTTGGTGATGCAACGGCGTTTAAAACAAAAGCCCACCATTTTTATTGCGACCACAGACGATGAAATGGCGGTGGTGTCGATTTGTAATCTCACTGGGAATGTGATTAGAGAAACGTTAGGTACCGACGAGCGGGAAGTCTTGTGCGCCGATGTGGCGGATTTTTTAAACCAACTTGAGCCAGCGGTGTAGAACGATGTATGTAGTAGAGCTTGAGTTTGAATGTTTTGATAACACGACCATCAGTGCGGTAGATAAAGCGGTCAACGGTTTGATGGATGCCTTGCGCTATAACGGTCAAGTATTGGGTAGAGAGTTTCCGCTGGTGCTTGGTGATGGCGAGTTTTTCTTGCGCGCCGTGTGCCCAGAGCAAGATAGTTTGCACCCGAAATACCATTCAGATTTTGTCAAAGCTTGCTTGCATCGCTTATCGGAGGCTTGTTTACTGGCGCCTAAAGTGCGTTTGCTTGGCCGTGATATTAACTCAGAACAAGCAGCAGACTGCGAGCCACCGAGTTGGCAGGTGCTATACACCACTTATGTGCATACTTGCTCGCCACTTCGTAGCGGCGATACTCTATTGCCCATCCCTTTGTATCGTAATTCGCCTACTTTTAATGGTGACCATAAAGCGGTGATCAAATGGCAAACGGAATGGCAAGCTTGTGATGAAATTCAGATGGCAGGAGGCTGCAAAGCTGAACACGCCGCGCTGCATGAGCTGTGTGATATTGATAGCGATCTATTTCGTCGTGGTTGGGATTTACGGGGACGTATCGAGTATTTAACCAAGATCCCGACCTATTACTATCAGTACCGAGTGGGTGGAACGAGCTTAGCCGATGAGCAAGCTCGTCCTTGTCCTAAGTGTGGCGGCGCGTGGTTACTGGATGAGCCTATCCATGAGATTTTCCATTTTAAATGCGATGACTGCAAAATCGTTTCTAATCTCTCTTGGGATCATTTGAAAAATGAGCCCGTCGCTTGATCCTAATCGCGAGCATTGACTGATGACCGCGAATAAAAAAGAGACCAGCCAGTGGCGGTCTCTTTTTTGTCGTGCATTTTCAGTAGTGTTGGTCAATTACCAGCCTTTGACTGCGCCACCATGGAAAATTTCTGAGGCGGCTTTATACACGTCGTCAGTTTGATATGCTTTGAGGAAATTTTGTACGTTCTCAGCATTAACATTATCTTGACGAGCAACCAGTAGGTTCACGTAAGGTGAGTTTTTATCTTCGACAAAAATACCGTCTTTTTCAGGGGTAAGATTAATCGAGCTGGCGTAAGTGGTGTTAATGATGGCTAGTGCGACATCATCCAAAGCGCGAGGTAGCTGAGCGGCGTCCAGTTCCATAATGCGCAGGTTTTTCGGATTGTCAGTGATATCACGTACGGTCGCAAGTAGGCCAATATCATCACGTAAGGTGATTAAACCTTGTTGTTGTAGCAGCAATAAAGAGCGACCTAAGTTGGTTGGGTCATTGGGCACCGCGACTCGTGAACCGGTAGCTAATTCATCAAGAGTGGTGATTTGTTTTGAATAGCCAGCGATAGGATAAACAAAAGTGTTACCAACAATCGCTAGCTTATAGCCGCGATCGGCAATTTGGCGATCTAAATAAGGTTTATGTTGAAATGCGTTAGCATCAATCGAACCATCGTTAAGCGCAGCGTTTGGGGTCACATAGTCAGAAAATGTCACCAGTTGAACATCCAGATTGTAGCGCTCTTTGGCTACGCGAGCCGCCACTTCCGCCACTTGTTCTTCAGCACCGGCAATCACGCCAACTTTGATTTTGTTCATGTCGACCGCTTTTTCGCCGCATCCCGTTAATACAATAGCCGCGGCAGCAATCGCCAATAAACCTTTAAGTGAAAACTTCATTATTATCTCCTTGTTATATAAACATTATTATCTATGATCAACGCGGCGCACTAAGTGGTCACCAACCGATTGAATAATTTGTACCAAAATAATTAGCATGATGACGGTGACGGTCATGATGGTGACGTCGTAGCGATGAAAGCCATAACGAATCGCCACATCACCTAAACCGCCGCCTCCCACGGTGCCTGCCATGGCTGAGTAGCTGACTAAGGTCACCAAGGTGATGGTTACCGAGTTTAAAATGGTTGGCATAGCTTCAGGTAACAGGACTTTACGAATTATTTGTAAAGGCGTTGCGCCCATGGCTTGCGCCGCTTCAACCAGTCCGCTTGGCACTTCAATTAATGCTCCTTCAATTAAACGGGCAACAAAAGGAATCGCACCGATGGTTAAAGGGACAATTGCCGCAGTGGTGCCAATGAAAGTACCGACCAGCATTTTGGTGATCGGAATGATAGCCACCATCAACACCAAAAACGGAATCGAGCGGCCAATATTGACGATAGCGCCAAGGACACGGTTCAGTTTGGTATTTTCCAATAACCCGCCTTGTTTGGTGGTATGTAAAATAACCCCGAGTGGAATGCCGATTGCGAAGCCAATAATGCCAGCGACTGCCACCATATAAATGGTTTGCCAAGTGGCGCTGAGTAGTAAATCACCATTAAAAGCGATCCAGTCGATAATCGTATTAAAGGACATAACCAAGCACCTCAACTTTTACATTATTGTCGCGAAGATAGTCTATCGCCGCCGCAGCATTATCATCATCACCGAAAATTTCCGCCACCATCATGCCAAATTTCACCCCGCCAGCGTAATCAAGATCAGAGCTTAAGATACTGACGTCAATATTAAATTTACGGGCGATTTGTGACATTAATGGCGCGTCAACAGTGGCTCCTGTGAATTCCAAGCGCACTAACGGATAGCTTCCAGCCACACGAGTCGGTTGTAAGCGAGCCTGATAATCTTCAGGAATAGACAGATCTAACGTTGAGCGAATAAATTGATGGGCTAATTGGGTTTTAGGATGTGCGAAAATATCGCCTACCGTGCCTTTTTCCACCAATTCGCCATCACCGATGATCGCCACTTGGTGACAAATGCTTTTCACGACATCCATTTCATGGGTGATAAGTAAAATTGTGATATTCAGTTTGCGGTTAATTTCTTTCAGCAGCTCTAAAATTGATTGAGTTGTCGCCGGGTCAAGCGCACTGGTGGCTTCATCACATAACAGCACTTTGGGTTCGCAAGCCAGCGCGCGAGCAATCGCCACACGCTGCTTCTGGCCGCCACTTAAATTGGCAGGATAGGTATGACGTTTATCCGCTAAACCGACGAGTGTTAGTAGCTCGCTAACTTTGTGCTCAATATGCTCATGGGTATGATTAGCCAGCTCTAATGGTAGAGCAATATTATCGAACACGGTACGGGAAGAAAGCAGATTAAAGTGCTGGAAAATCATCCCAATATTGCGTCTGGCTTGGCCTAATTGCTGATTCGTTAACTGAGTTAAATCAATCCCATCAACAATCACACGTCCACTGGTCGGTTTTTCTAATAGGTTAACGCAACGGATGAGAGTACTTTTCCCCGCTCCCGATGCGCCGATGACACCAAAAATCGTTCCTTGGCTAATCTCTAGATCAATGTTTTTCAAAGCGTGAATAGCTTTATCACCCTGATGAAAGACTTTATTAACTTGATGAAGTTGAATCATAAACGAAACCCGTATCGAGATAGGCGCATACACCTGAACTGTCCTTTGATTTGATGCTATGAGTTCTCGCTTTTTAAGTCAATAGATATTTTTACGTCTAGACGTCTAAATTGCTGTGAAATAAAAGTAATCAACTTAACGACTCATTAAGGAAGGAATAGTTGAAGTGCTGACGTTACTGGCAGTGATGCAATACTTTTGCGTGTAGCATCTTGAGTATAGTTGAGTATAATTCTTAGCAAATACATCCTAAGAGAGCAATATTTTGGCGAAACCTGCTGTGTTTTTGGATCGTGATGGTGTGATTAATGTCGATCATGGTTATGTGCACGATGAGCACGATTTTCATTTCATCGAAGGGGTCTTCACTGCGGCAAAGCAGTTAAAAGAGATGGGTTACTTATTGGTACTGGTGACCAACCAATCAGGGATAGCTCGTGGATTGTTTAGTGAAGATCGTTTTCTCTCTTTAACGCAATGGATGGATTGGAACTTTGTCGATCATGGTGTCGAGCTGGATGGTATCTATTATTGTCCACATCATCCAGAACATGGCGTTGAGCCGTATCGTCAAGAGTGTGATTGTCGTAAGCCTAAGCCGGGAATGTTGTTTTCTGCACGCGACTTTCTAAAAATAGACATGGCGAACTCAGTGATGATTGGTGATAAAGCGGAAGATATGATGGCTGCTCAAGCGGCAGACGTTGGGCGGAAAATTTTAGTGCGTACTGGTAAAGCGATTACTCCACAAGGTGAAGCGTTGGCTGAGGTTGTGTTGGAGAGTATTGCCGATGTGCCTGCTTATTTGGCAGCTCAATCGTTGGTGGCAAAGGATTAATGGCTAAAAAACTGACCATAACCGACATAGCTCGCCTTTCAGGTGTCGGTAAATCGACGGTATCTCGGGTATTAACCAATGATCCGAAAGTAAAACCTGAAACTCGGCAACGAGTCGAGCAGGTGATTGCCGAGTGCGGTTATGTACCTTCGAAGTCCGCTCAGTCGATGCGTGGCGGCAGTCAAAAAGTGGTGGGGGTGATTATTTCCCGCTTAGATTCGCCATCAGAAAATCGTTCGATCAGCAGTATGTTACAGGTGCTGTATGCGCACGGTTATGATGTGGTGATCATGGAGAGCCAATTTAATCGTGATAAAACCCGTGAGCATCTCAACGTACTTGAAAAGCGTAATGTCGATGGTGTGATTGTCTTTGGTTTTACCGATATTGATTTAACGTCATTAGCAGAGTGGCAAGATAAAGCGGTGTTGGTTGCCATGGATCATGATTCCATTTCTTCGATTAATTACGACCATCAAGCTTTAATTGAAGCAGCCTTAACCCATCTTAAGCATAAAGGATTAACCAATATTGCGTTTATTGGCGTTAATCCAAAAGATAAAACAACCGGTTTAATGCGCTTACAAGCTTATCTGAATTGGTGCCAACAGCAGGGTATCGAAGCCAGATTTGAAACCGGTGAGCTACACCATGAAAGCGCTTATCAGTTGGTTGATAACGTTTTAAATGCTCATACTGAGGCCATTGTCTGTGCCAGTGATACTTTGGCTTTGGGCGTCATTAAGCGCTTACAAGAGCAGCAGCGTGATGACATTGTTGTAACGGGTGTCGGTGGTAATGAGCTGCTGTCTTTTTTATTTCCTAACATCTATAGCGTTGATCCGGGTTATCGTCAGGCTGGCAAGCAAGCCGCAGAGCTACTCATTAAACACTTATCTGGTGAGTTAACCGAACCGGTACATTTAACTCAACCCCCCGCTTATTTTAGATAACGCCATGAGTGTTGGGCTTTCTAGGTGATCTGAAAACTCTTCATAATTATCAGTGGGTTATTCTTCATTTTACGTTAACTCTGTATGGTCGGAGTTAACGTATTTTATCCCCACTTTCTTTTAACGCGACGACCTTTGTTAACCTAGCGACCACTGCAAATTCTTTGGATGTTGCGTATCTCTTTTACTATTGATGATTCGATTGTTTGTGATCGCTTTCAATTAATGGGATTGTTCCCATTTTGGTTTTTCATTCATTGTGCCATTATTCAATCAGATTTGGGATTGTTCCCATGGTAAGTTCAACTATTATAAGTAAAAACCAAATAGGGTGGATAAGGGTATGGGTAAGATAGTCAAACAAGACGTGGTACGTCTTATTGAGCTGATCGGCGGTAATGAAAATATTGCTAGTGTCAGCCACTGCTTAACTCGCTTACGTTTTGTATTAAATGATACTGAAAAAGCCGACATTAAGCAGATTGAAACCATTGGTATGGTCAAAGGTTGCTTTACTAATGCTGGGCAATTTCAAGTGGTGATTGGTACTGAGGTTGACGAGGTTTATAAAATCTTGCTGCAACTGACGGGTAAATCAGAAGCGTCAAAAGACGATGCCAAACTTGCCGCGCGTAAAAATATGAATGCGTTAGAGCGTGGTATTTCCCATTTAGCTGAAATCTTTGTCCCGCTTCTGCCTGCTATCATCACCGGTGGTTTGATTTTAGGTTTCCGTAATGTTATTGGCGACATCAAGATGTTTGATGGCCAAACATTAACTGAAATTAGCCAGTTTTGGGCCAGTGTCCATGCCTTTTTATGGTTAATTGGTGAAGCGATTTTCTTCTTCTTACCGGTCGGGGTGTGTTGGTCGACAGTGAAGAAACTCGGTGGGACACCGATTTTGGGGATTACTCTGGGGGTAACCTTAGTTTCTCCGCAATTGATGAACGCCTATCTGATTGGTACTCAAGTGCCAGAAGTCTGGGATTTTGGTTGGTTTGTGATTGAAAAAGTTGGCTATCAAGCACAGGTTATTCCCGCCATTCTTGCTGGGGTGGTGCTGGCCTTTATTGAAACCAATCTCAAACGCATTATTCCCGCTTATCTCTATTTAGTGGTGGTGCCTTTCATTTCGTTGATTTTAGCAGTGATTCTGGCACACGCGTTTATTGGTCCATTTGGACGCGTGATTGGTGATGGGGTGGCTTTTGCGGCTAAAGCGGCGATGACGGGTGATTTTGCGGTATTGGGTTCGATGGTGTTTGGCTTCCTATACGCGCCACTGGTGATCACCGGTATTCACCACACCACTAACGCGGTTGATTTGCAACTCATGCAGCAACTGGGTGGTACACCGATTTGGCCGCTGATTGCACTTTCTAATATTGCGCAAGCGTCAGCGGTAGTCGGCATCATCATCATCAGTAAAAAACATGGTGAGCGCGATATTTCGGTACCGGCGGCTATTTCCGCTTATCTTGGGGTTACCGAGCCTGCGATGTACGGTATCAACCTCAAGTATAAATTCCCAATGTTGAGCGCGATGATTGGTAGTGCACTGGCCGCGGCAATTTGTGGTAGTGCTGGCGTGATGGCTAATGGCATCGGCGTTGGTGGCTTGCCAGGTATTCTCTCCATTCAACCGCAATATTTGCTGACTTTCTTAGTCGCGATGGTCGTGGCGATTATCGTTCCGGCTGCCTTGACCTTAGTGATGTACAAGCGTGCGTTAGCCAAAGGCGAATTAGAAGTCAGTAAAGCGTAATTAGCATTTTTAGAGTGGCTCATTGGCCACTCTGTTCATTATTTTGGTAAGTGAGTAAGTTATGAGTGCAGTTAATCAAGATCCGTTATGGTGGAAAACCGCCACCATTTATCAAATTTATCCTAAAAGCTTTTGCGATAGCGGTAATAAAGGCACTGGCGATATTCCGGGTATTATTTCTAAGCTCGATTATTTGCAGAAATTAGGTATCGATGCCATCTGGTTAACGCCGGTTTATCAATCCCCGATGATCGATAATGGTTATGATATTGCCGATTATTATGCCATTAACCCCGATTTTGGCACTATGGCTGACTTTGATCAGCTATTAGAACAGGCGCATCAGCGTGGTATTCGTATCATTATGGATATCGTGGTTAACCATACTTCCACTGATCATGCATGGTTTCAATCGGCTCTGGGCGATAAAAATAGTCCTTATCGTGATTACTATATTTGGCATGATCCGGTCGAGGGTGGTGTCCCCAATAATTGGCAATCAAAGTTTGGCGGCAGTGCATGGGCGCTCGATAAAGCGACCAATCAATATTATCTTCATCTATTTGCTGAGCAGCAGGCGGATTTAAACTGGGAAAACCCTCAGGTTCGTCAAGAAGTCAAAGATGTGATTGCATTTTGGGCTGAAAAAGGCGTTGATGGCTTTCGCTTAGATGTGATCAATCTGATTTCCAAGCAGCAGGATTTTCCTAACGATCAGCAAGGGGATGGCCGCCGTTTTTATACTGATGGTCCGCGGGTTCATGAGTACCTGCAAGAGATCAGCCGCGATGTGTTCCAGCGTTATGGCAGCGTAACGGTCGGTGAAATGTCGTCGACGACTTTAGAACATTGTCAGCAATATTCTTCGTTAGACGGTAAAGAGTTGTCGATGGTATTTAATTTCCATCATCTTAAAGCCGATTATCTCAATGGTGAAAAGTGGACCAAAGCGCCGTTTGATTTTCTGCAATTGAAGCAAATTTTCAATCATTGGCAGACGGGGTTAAATGGTCAAGGATGGGGAGCGCTGTTTTGGTGTAACCACGATCAACCGCGGGTCGTTAGCCGCTTGGGCAATGACAGCCAATATCGGGTTGAATCGGCGAAAATGTTAGCGGCCTCGATTCATATGATGCAAGGGACTCCTTATGTCTATCAAGGGGAAGAGATTGGCATGACTAACCCAGGTTACACTTCCATTGAGCAGTATCGTGATGTGGAAAGCACCAATATGTATGACATTATGGTTAATCAGCAAGGGGTTAGTGAGCAAGAGATGTTGGCGATTTTGGCGCAAAAATCTCGTGATAATTCTCGCACGCCGATGCAGTGGAACAGTCAAGTTTATGCTGGGTTTAGCCAAGGTCAGCCTTGGTTAGAAGTGTCGAGTAATTACCCACAGATCAATGCTGAACAAGCGTTAGCCGATAAAAATTCGGTGTTTTACTTTTATCAACGTTTGATTGAATTGCGTAAAACGGTACCGGTTATTACCCGTGGTGATTATCGAGATCTCTTGCCGTCACATCCGGCAATTTTTGCCTATCAACGTCAAGATGATCAGCAAATCCTGTTGTGTATCAATAACTACTATGATCAAGAACAAGAGTGGGTGTTACCCGAAGAGTTGGCTTTAGATAAGGCTAGTTATCTATTAGGTAACTATGCCGGTATTGAGCAGCAATCGGTGTTAGCACACCAAGTTCTCCGTCCCTACGAGACGCGAGTGATAGTGATTGATCGATAATCCTGATTGAGTCTTCTAGTTAAGATTCGATTTTTGGCTTCACGTATAATAACGTGAAGCCTTTTTTATTATCTGAAGGTTTATTTGCTAGAGGGGATAGCATGGATTTGAAGATGAAAAAAGCCTGCTCATTGAGCAGGCTTTTTAATATGGTGGAGGGGGACGGATTCGAACCATCGAAGGCGGAGCCGGCAGATTTACAGTCTGCTCCCTTTGGCCACTCGGGAACCCCTCCAAGGGGGTTTACGGATAACGTATTCGTTATCACGTCACTTAACTGACGTTTTCCCAACGCATCAATCAAGGGTTTCTCTTGCGAGAGAATATGGTGGAGGGGGACGGATTCGAACCATCGAAGGCGGAGCCGGCAGATTTACAGTCTGCTCCCTTTGGCCACTCGGGAACCCCTCCAGGGGGTTTACGGATAACGTATTCGTTATCACGTCACTCAACTGACGTTTTCCCAACGCATCAATCAAGGATTTCTCTTGCGAGAGAATATGGTGGAGGGGGACGGATTCGAACCATCGAAGGCGGAGCCGGCAGATTTACAGTCTGCTCCCTTTGGCCACTCGGGAACCCCTCCAGGGGGTTTACGGATAACGTATTCGTTATCACGTCACTCAACTGACGTTTTCCCAACGCATCAATCAAGGATTTCTCTTGCGAGAGAATATGGTGGAGGGGGACGGATTCGAACCATCGAAGGCGGAGCCGGCAGATTTACAGTCTGCTCCCTTTGGCCACTCGGGAACCCCTCCAAGGGTTTACGGATTAACTAGATTCAATCCGAGGCTGAATCGACGTTTTCCCAACGCATCGCTCAGCTGCGGAGCGCATATTATCAAACTCGGCCTTACTGTAAACCCTTTTTTGATGATTTTGAATTGAATGCTGGCTTTTTGGGCAGAACATGGCAGATATTAAGGTTTATCTTCATTATGCTTGGTTTGCTTCATGTTGTGATGGTGTAAGCCATCATCTTGCTCTCAAAGCCCTTATTAATGATGTATCCCCTTCCTACTTGAAGTTGCAGCGGTGTTGGCTACGTTGGTTCACTCCAATCACATAAGTTTGCCTATGCTCATGGGGACTCACTCACCTGCCGCCTACCTGCAACTCCAAGTCGTTTGGGTGTATATCGTCAATCATCAAAGTGTTGCGAACGTTAGCGCCTCTATTCTAAGCTTTACTCACACGGGTAAACTTACCGTTTTTAAAAGTATCTTTACGTTACTTGACGTTTATTGTTCACAGAAACGGTTACAATAGAATCAGTAACTTATTACCTGAACCTGATCATGAAAAAAATATCGCTACTTGTTGCTTTGTTATTAATCTCATTGCCGACTTTTTCGACTATGGCTTCTGCCCCCATGGCGACGCCTGTGGTGATTGAGTCGGTACAAGTTCATCAAATTTCTCAACGTTTATCGTTAATCGGCAAATTAGTCGCTGATCAATCGATAAGTATTTCGGCCGAGGCGGCTGGACGAATCGATAGCATCATGGTTAAAAGCAATCAGTTGGTTAAAAAAGATCAATTGCTGATGACGTTACACGATGCTAAAGCCCAAGCTGCCGTCAGCGAAGCACAAGCCTATTTACGTGATGAACAGCGTAAACTCGCGGAATATGAGCGTTTGGTGCAACGCAATGCGATTACTCAAACTGAGTTAGACGCTCAACGCTCCAGTGTTGATATTGCCCAAGCAAGACTGGCGGCTGCTCAAGCTCAGTTGGCTGATTTTCGTATTACAGCGCCGTTTGATGGCACGATTGGCTTTATTGATTTTAATCGTGGTCAGTTAGTGAGTGTCGGGAACGAACTCATGACATTGGATAACCTATCGGTGATGCGCTTAGACTTACATGTACCAGAGCGTTATTTATCGAGTTTATCACGCGGGATGACCGTATTAGCACAAACGACCGCTTGGCCTGATCAAGTCTTCACCGGTACAGTCGTTGCGATCGATTCACGGATTAATCCAGAAACATTAAATTTACGCGTGCGGATAGAATTTAAGAATCCTCAGCAACGTCTTAAACCAGGGATGCTTATCTCTGCGCGACTCGATTTTCCGCCCATTTCCGCTCCGATCATTCCGGTACAAGCTTTAGAATATTCAGGCACCAAACGCTATGTCTATGTAGTTGGTGATGATCATCGAGTGACTCGTACAGAGGTGCTATTGGGCACTCGAATCGACAATCAAGTGGTGATTGAACGAGGATTAGAGATTGGTCAACGCATTGTGGTTCAAGGAATTGTCAATATGCGTGACGGGTTAAGCGTGAGAGAAGTCACAGCCGACGGTCAACCGATTAAGAAAGGCGCACAATAATGTTGTTATCGGATATCTCAGTAAAACGCCCCGTTGCGGCGGTGGTGTTAAGCTTACTATTGTGTGTTTTTGGTTTGGTTTCTTTTTCTAAACTTTCTGTACGTGAAATGCCGGATATTGAAAGTCCAGTGGTATCAATTTCGACACGATACAGCGGTGCTTCTGCGACCATTATTGAAAGTCAAATCACTTCAGTACTTGAAGACCAATTGGCCGGGATCAGTGGGATTGATGAAATTAGCTCAACCACCCGTAATGGCATGTCCCGAATTACCGTCACCTTTAAGCTTGGTTACGATTTGAATGAAGGGGTGAGCGATATTCGTGATGCCGTTGCGCGGGCGAAACGATCACTACCAGAGCAAGCCGATGATCCGCAGGTGTTTAAGAATAATGGTTCGGGTGAGGCCTCGGTATACATTAACTTAAGCTCATCCACGATGGATCGTACTCAGCTTACCGATTATATCGATCGCGTACTGGTTGATAGGTTTAGCTTGATCAGTGGCGTTAGCTCAGTGGATATTTCGGGCGGCTTATATAAAGTTATGTACGTTCGTCTTAATCCAGAACAAATGGCAGGGCGCGGTATCACCACCACCGATATTACCAATGCGTTGCGGCGAGAAAATATTGAAAGCCCCGGCGGACAAGTTCGTAATGATTCTACGGTGATGTCAGTACGCACGGCGAGAAGCTATCAAAGTGAAGAGGATTTTCAGTCATTAGTGATTAAACAAGCCAGTGATAATACGCCGATCTATTTGCGCGATGTAGCGGATGTCTTTATCGGTGCGGAAAATGAAAACTCGACCTTTAAAAGTGATGGAGTGGTCAATGTCAGTATGGGGATTATTCCTCAATCTGACGCCAATCCGCTGGAGGTAGCTGCTCGGATTCATCAGGAAGTCGATCGTGTTCAGCCGTTTTTACCAGAAGGAACTCGATTGGCGATTGATTACGACTCAACGGTGTTTATTGAGCGTTCGATTGAAGAGGTCTATAGCACGCTCTTTATTACCGGTGGGCTGGTGGTACTGGTGCTGTATATTTTTATTGGTCAAGCGCGTGCGACCTTAATTCCTGCGGTTACCGTGCCGGTTTCATTAATATCGTCGTTGATTGCTGCCTATTATTTTGGTTTTTCGATTAACTTGATCACGTTAATGGCGTTAATTTTAGCTATCGGATTGGTGGTGGATGACGCGATTGTGGTGATGGAAAATATCTATCATCATATTGAACAAGGAGAGAAACCCTTGCTGGCGGCTTATAAAGGGGCGCAGGAAGTGGGGTTTGCGGTGATTGCTACCACACTGGTCTTAGTGATGGTTTTTTTACCGATCTCGTTTATGGATGGCATGGTAGGGTTACTCTTCACTGAGTTTTCGGTTCTGTTAGCGATGTCCGTGATTTTTTCTTCTTTAATCGCGTTAACCTTGACCCCGGTTCTAAGCAGCAAAATTTTACGCGCCAATGTCAAACCGAACCGTTTTAATCGCATGGTCGATAAACTGTTTGCTCGATTAGAAGCCAACTATCGCCGTGCTTTACAACTCGCTTTGCGTGCAAAGTGGGCCGCGCCGTTAGTTATAATCGCCTGTGTTGGGGGCAGCTATGCGCTTAATCAACAGGTTCCCGCTCAGTTAACCCCTTCTGAAGATCGCGGCGTGATTTTTGCGTTTGTACGTGGTGCTGATGCGACCAGTTATAACCGCATGGCAGCTAATATGGATTTGGTCGAATCACGGTTAATGCCATTACTCGGCCAAGGCTTTTTAAAGTCCTTTAGTATCCAATCGCCAGCGTTTGGTGGTAACGCTGGCGATCAAACCGGCTTTGTGATCATGATCCTCGATGATTGGAATGAGCGCGATATCACCGCTCAACAGGCTTTGAATCATATACGACAAGCGCTGGCGGGTATTCCTGATGTGCGTGTGTTCCCATTTATGCCGGGTTTCAGAGGCGGCTCTAGTGAACCAGTGCAGTTTGTTCTTGGTGGATCCGATTATGAAGAGCTACAACAATGGACTGAGGTGCTTAAACAGCGTGCAACAGAATCACAGATGATGACTGGTGTTGACAGTAATTATTCAGAGAAAACGCCAGAACTGGTTGTGTCGGTTGATCGTCAGCGTGCCGCTGAACTCGGTATCAGTGTACAAGAGATTTCTAATACTCTAGAAGTGATGCTTGGTGGACAAAAGGTCACAACCTTTGTCGAGCGAGGAGAAGAATACGATGTGTATTTACGTGGTGACGAAAATCGCTTCAATAACGCTTCAGATTTGAGTCAGATCTACTTGCGAACAGCATCAGGGGAGTTAGTGACCTTAGACACTTTGACCCATATTGAAGAGGTTGCATCCTCGATTCGTTTAGCGCGTTACAATAAGCAAAAAGCGATCACTATGACGGCTAACCTTGCCGAGGGGTATACCTTAGGCCAAGCGCTCGACTTTTTGGATAAGACAGCTCAAGAGATATTACCGAGTGATATCACCGTCAGTTACTCGGGGGAATCAAAAGATTTTCGAGAAAATCAATCCAGCGTTGCGATTGTCTTTGCATTAGCTTTGCTAGTCGCCTATTTGGTCTTGGCGGCGCAATTTGAAAGCTTTATCAATCCGTTAGTGGTGATGTTCACTGTGCCTATGGGCGTGTTCGGTGGATTTGTCGGGCTATTTGTCATGGAGCAGGGGATGAACATTTATAGCCAAATTGGGATGATCATGCTGATCGGTATGGTGACGAAAAATGGTATTCTGATTGTTGAATTTGCCAACCAGCTGCGCGATCGAGGCTATGAATTCGAGAAAGCCATCATTGATGCTGCTGCGCGACGTCTACGGCCGATTCTGATGACGGCGTTTACCACTCTGGCTGGAGCGATACCACTGATTTTATCGACAGGAGCGGGCTATGAAAGTCGAGTTTCGGTCGGGACCGTGATTTTCTTTGGGATGGCGTTTGCGTCATTGGTGACATTATTTGTTATTCCAGCGATGTATCGACTGATTTCACAAACGACGCGTTCACCGGGGCATGTGGCTGCTGAACTGGATAAAGCGATCCGTCATGATGTGAAATCACGTGCAACCCATTAATCAATAATGAGCGCTGTTTTGATTAGCGTATAAAGAAAAACGCCTTAAACCGATGTCGGCTTAAGGCGTTTTTCATGACTAGCACTTAGATTTAAGGTTGATAAGTAACGTTATAGCGAGTGGGTTTGTGATTCATACTCAGTACTAGATTCAAGATAATCGCCCCAAAAATGGATAACAACATGGTACTCGGGCTAATAAAGAACAAAGAAGCACTCAGTATTAATCCGTCGATCACCATCTGTACATGACCCGCAGGTATTGCATGCTTATCTTGTATCGCTAAACAGAGGACATTAAAACCGCCTAAACTCGCGCGATGACGAAAAAGAATCAGCATGCCGAGGCCCATTAATAGTCCGCCCGCCAGCGCACAGTAAAATGGATTTATCTCACTAAGGGTAATGAACATGGCCAAATGATCAGTAAAAACTGAGACTAATGCCCCGCATAAGGCGCTATTGATAGCAAATCGACCACCGAAACGACGCCAAGCTAATAAATAAAATGGACTATTAGCTATAAAATACAGCCAGCCAAATGGCCAAGGCAAAAAGTGGGTCATCAGCAGTGCCAATCCAGCGGTTCCGCCAGTCAGTAGTTCTCCAGCTTGGAGAAAAAAGACGCCTTGCGCGACTAAGAACGTTCCAGTCAGCATGGCGATTATATCTTCTTTGTGGGTGTGTTTATCCATTGCTACAGCTCAAAAGATCAATCGGATTAGAGGGAATAGTTGCGCGCTATAGTAATGAAAAGTGGCGATTTTCGGTAGCATACAGGCTGAAATTAAGGTAGATCTATGTCATGAGCGTTTTACAGGCTGTAAAGCGTAACATTGACACTTAAGCGATAGGTTCACGTTCAGCGGACTATTATCGTTAGTCATGATGAAAAAACTGCATGATATTTTATGTAATTTACGCTTTATGAGACACGTTAAATTAGGTAGAATGCGCGCCGTTAGGGTGACGAAAACGTTTGCGTTGGGTCATTGTGTGGTTTTTATGCCCAAGAGATACTAAGTCGTTTGGGGATAGCTAATTTCAGATAAATCTGAGTCAGGAGATACAGATGCTTAAGCGTGATATGAATATCGCTGATTACGATGCGGAGTTATTCGCAGCAATCCAAGAAGAAACGCTTCGTCAAGAAGAACACATCGAGCTTATCGCTTCAGAAAACTACACTAGCCCACGGGTTATGGAAGCACAAGGCTCTCAACTCACCAACAAATACGCTGAAGGTTACCCAGGCAAACGTTATTACGGCGGTTGTGAATACGTTGATAAAGCCGAAGCATTAGCGATTGATCGCGCTTGTCAGCTATTTGGTTGTGAGTACGCTAACGTTCAGCCTCACTCTGGTTCTCAGGCTAACAGTGCCGTTTATATGGCGTTGCTTAACCCTGGCGATACCGTATTAGGCATGAGTCTCGCTCATGGTGGTCATTTGACTCATGGCTCCCCAGTTAACTTTTCTGGCAAGCACTACAATATTATTCCATACGGCATTGATGAAAGCGGTAAGATCAATTACGAAGAGATGGAAGCACTGGCTCTTGAGCACAAGCCGAAGATGATCATTGGTGGTTTCTCGGCTTATTCACAAATCGTTGATTGGAAACGGATGCGTGAAATTGCCGATAAAGTTGACGCTTACTTTTTTGTCGATATGGCGCACGTTGCTGGTTTGATTGCTGCTGGGGTTTATCCAACGCCGCTCCCTTATGCACATGTAGTGACGACGACGACCCATAAAACGTTAGCTGGCCCTCGTGGCGGTTTGATCTTGTCCAATGCGGGCGAAGAGATGTATAAAAAGCTTAACTCGGCGGTTTTCCCAGGTGGGCAGGGTGGTCCATTAATGCATGTTATTGCGGCTAAAGCGGTAGCATTTAAAGAAGCAATGGAGCCTGAGTTTAAAGAGTACCAAGCTCGCGTAGTAAAAAATGCCAAAGCGATGGTGGCTCAATTCCAAGAGCGCGGTTACAAGATTGTTTCTAACAGCACCGAAAATCACCTATTCTTAGTTGATCTGATCGATAAAGGCATTACTGGTAAAGAAGCCGATGCCGCACTGGGGGCTGCGAATATCACCGTGAACAAAAACTCGGTACCCAACGATCCGCGTAGCCCATTTGTAACCTCGGGTATCCGTATTGGAACGCCAGCGATCACACGTCGTGGATTTACTGATCAAGATGCACAAGATTTGGCAAACTGGATGTGTGACGTATTAGATAACGTTAATGATCCTGCGGTAATCGAAGCGACCAAACAGAAAGTGTTAGCGATTTGCCAACGTTTACCGGTTTACGCTTAATACTTTGTCATAGTAGATAAAATGGCCCGCTAAGCGGGCCATTTTTGTAACGTGATAACCATCAATCAGCGATATTGATTGATAGGCTCACGCTAGTCATTAACTCATCGCGTTGAGCCTAGTTGTTATAGGCTGATAACCGTATAGATTCGATAGGGTTATTTGACTTCTAATCCCTTCGCTTGCAAATCCGCATGATAAGATGAGCGAACAAAAGGTCCACACGCAGCATGGGTAAAGCCAAGCTCAAGAGCGATCTCTTTTAGTTCATCAAATTCTTCAGGTGGCACGTAGCGCTCAACTGGTAGATGGTGACGACTTGGTGCCAAATACTGACCTAATGTTAGCATCGTCACGCCATGCTCTCGTAAATCTTTTAAGACTTGGATGATCTCTTCTTTAGTTTCACCTAAGCCCATCATGATCCCTGATTTTGTTGGTACATCAGGATGCTGCTCTTTAAACTTACGCAGCAATTCTAAAGACCATTTATAGTTTGCCCCAGGGCGCGCTTTACGGTACAGGCGTGGAGCCGTTTCTAGGTTATGGTTAAGCACATCTGGCGGATTGTCTTTGAGTTTTTCTAGCGCAATGTCCATGCGACCACGAAAATCAGGGACTAAGGTTTCGATACGGATCCCCGGATTGAGCGCGCGAATTTCGCGGTTGCAGTCTGCAAAATGTTCAGCGCCACCATCGCGTAAGTCATCACGGTCGACGGAAGTGATCACGACATACTTGAGCTTCATATCACGAATGGTTTCAGCGAGTTTTTTCGGCTCAGCGGCATCAACGGCATTCGGGCGTCCATGGGCTACATCACAAAATGGACAACGTCGAGTACAGATAGCACCAAGGATCATAAACGTAGCGGTGCCATGATTAAAGCACTCCGCCAAGTTAGGGCAAGACGCTTCTTCACAGACAGAGTGAAGATTATTTTTACGCATCGCGGCTTTAATTTCTTGTATACGCTGGCTATCGGCAGGGAGTTTTATTTTCATCCACGATGGCTTACGCAGCACTTCTTTTTGCTCAACCGGCATGTTTTTCACCGGAATCAGTGCCATTTTATCGGCGTCACGGTATTTAACGCCTTTTTCCATTTGAATTGGTTTGCTCATGCTATTTTACCTATAAAAGGTGCTTCTGTGCTGAATTCGACTTGTTGATAACCGAATAAACGGACAAGCTCTTGGATCATTTGCTGTTCAATTTCTGCTAAGTTATCTGGCCCACCTAAGTCGCAGACTTGCACCATTTCCATGCCTTGATAACCACAAGGGTTAATGCGCAGAAAAGGAGAAAGATCCATATTGACGTTAAGGGCAAGACCGTGAAATGAACAGCCTTTACGAATACGTAAACCTAGTGAGCATATTTTCTTTCCATCGACATAGACACCTGGAGCATCTGGGCGAGCGGCAGAATTAATATGATAGGTTTTTAAAGTGTCGATCACGAGTTGTTCAATACCAGTGACCAATTCTCGAACGCCGAGCTTCTTGCGTCTTAAATTAATCAACACATAGACCACTAATTGACCAGGGCCATGATAAGTGACTTGACCACCACGATCACTCTGTACGACCGGGATATTTCCTGGATTGAGAAGATGCTCAGCTTTACCTGCTTGACCTTGGGTAAAAACGGGATGGTGTTCAACAAGCCATATTTCATCGGCCGTTTGTTCATCACGTTGATCGGTAAACTGATGCATGGCTTGCCAAACAGGCAAATAATCTTGTCGACCCAGTCGCCTGATAACAAGCGGATTATCCATTGTCGTTGTCCACCAGTGATATATAAAGTTTTTTGATTATAAACATCTTAGACGCTTTGAACTACTCATCTCGGGGATTTTTTTAACCTCATTTTTTTTATGAGTAATTTAAGGTGATGAAAAATAAAAAAAAGCAGCATAATGCTGCTTTAAAAATAATGTATAACAATTAAAATTTTTTTGATGTTTCGCTTCAACTCAGTGTTATAGAACCATACGGACGATCTCGATATCGCCTAGCTCTTTATACAGTGTTTCTACTTGCTCAATCGATGTCGCCGTAATGGTCACCGAAACCGAATGGTAGTTGCCTTTGCCACTTGGCTTAACTCGCGGACTATAGTCACCAGGAGCATGGCGCTGGATCACTTCTAACACAAGTTCTGGTAACTCAGGTTTCGCATGGCCCATAACTTTGTAAGTAAAAGAACAAGGAAACTCTAAAAGATCTTTTAATTTGGCATCAGAGTTAATGGTCATCATAGTGAAAGCTCCAAGATTTGCTTAAGCGGTGGCGGATAGTACCGTCAATTTAAAGATATCTCAAGTTGGCGATAGGCTAACGCGGCGATGAGTTTCGCTGAGCTAGCAAACGTACCCACATTGCAGCAAGTGTTAAAGGGGGGAGGCTACCACCCCTTTAACACTCGGAATTAGAACAAGCTTTTAAAGAGTAGTACTAAGTAATCCCATAGACGACTTAATAGACCACCTTCTTTGACATCTTCTAACGCCATCAGAGGATATTGAGCAATTTCATTACCTTGTACTTGGTAATAGAGGGTACCCACGACATCCCCTTTATTGATTGGTGCTTTGAGCTCTTTTTCTAAGACAAAGCTAGCCGTCAGATCTTTGGTTTGACCGCGTGGCAGCGTAACGTAAGTATCTTGTTTTACACCCAGTGCAACGGTTGGTTTGTCGCCCATCCAAATCGTTTCGTTAACAAAGGTTTCGCCTGCTTTGTGCGGAGCGACTGTTTCAAAAAAGCGGAAACCGTAACTGAGCAGCTTTTTACTTTCCGTTTTACGAGAATTAATATCTTTAGTCCCCATCACGACGGCAATCAAGCGCATGTTGCCTTCGGTCGCTGAGCTGACCAAACTGTAACCAGCATTAGTCGTATGGCCAGTTTTAATGCCGTCGACGTTCATACTTTTATCCCAAAGTAATCCGTTACGATTGTATTGGGTTATGCCGTTGTAGGTGAATTTTTGCTCGGCGTAGAGAGCGTATTCATCTGGCACGTCTCGGATTAATGCTTGACCTAATAAGGCCATATCATAAGGCGTAGAGTAGAGTTCAGGGTGATCGAGTCCATGCACATTGGCAAAATGTGTGTTGGTCATGTTCAGTGAACTGGCCCAAGCATTCATGAGATCGACAAAAGCATCTTCTGAACCTGCGACATGTTCTGCCATCGCAACACAGGCATCGTTACCTGATTGAATAATAATCCCTTTATTCAGATCTCGGACTTTAACCGAAGTGCCTACCTCGATGAACATTTTTGATGAGTCGGGGTAGTTTTTCGCCCACGCATTTTCGCTGATCACCACATCGTCATCGAGAGAAATATTGCCACGGTTAAGCTCTTGGCCGATAACATAGCTGGTCATCATCTTGGTTAGACTGGCTGGAGAGAGCTTTGTGTTCATCTCTTTCTCAGCGAGGATTTTCCCTGAATGGTAGTCCATCAGCACATAGCCTTTGGCGGCAATTTGTGGGGCATCTGGAATGACAGTCGGTGCAGCAAAAGAGGATGCTGAAAACGTAGCAGATAGCGCAAAAGATGTCGCTAAAACAGAAAATAGAGAGATTTTTTTCATAATAATATTAAAACTATTGGTTAGTTATCGAATAGCTTAACAGAAACGACCTTGCAAATCAGACCGCTCATTCCTCCATGTATCGTTGAGCGGATAAAGGAGAAGACCGATCTGCTTTGCATCGACGTTACGGTTTTGCGTGGTGTTTTCTCACAAAAGCGGTGTCGTAACCGAGCGATTTTACACGCTCAAGTATTTCTTGCGTCAGGGCATAGTCAGTAAACGGCCCTAGAAATAACCGATGCTGTTGATGGTTACTCTCGACAAAACTTGGGACCGTCAGTTGGTCACTCATCTCGGCGGATAACTGCTCTACTCGCTGTTGATGCTGGGAGGCAGCAACTTGAATAACATACTGAGCAAACGGTGTTTTAAGAGGACGATTGCTGTTTCTTTCTACGGTAATTACCGCAATGTCAACATTAGCTGTCCCCGTTTGAATGACGCCTAACTTATACGCGGCAGCGTAACTTAAATCAATAATCCGCCCTTCATGAAATGGTCCACGATCATTGACTCTAACAATGGCTTCTCGGCCATTATCCAAATTGGTGACTTTGACATAGCTTGGCAGGGGCAGCGTTTTATGTGCAGCCGTCATTGAATACATGTCATAAATTTCGCCATTAGACGTTAGATGGCCATGAAATTTTTTCCCATACCACGACGCTTGGCCACGCTCAGTGAACCCCTTGGGATTACGAATGATCTGGTAGCTCTCACCGCGCAGTGTGTAATCGCGATTTCCCCCTAGGCTGTAGGGTTCGTATTGCGGGTAGGCATCTTCAATATGTGCGACAGAAATCGGCGTATTAGGCGCTACGTCATTAAATAAAGCGTAACGCCCGGTTGGTTTACTGCTGCAACCGATGAGTAAAGCGCTACAAAGTAAGCTTAAGAGCAATGGATAGTGAGATGATTTCATACGGTTCAATTCGCCTTAGAAAACGCTTTACGATGGGTGTGAATCGACATCAAAATGCCAAATCCGGCCATGAGTGTCACCATCGATGTACCGCCATAGCTGATCAGGGGCAGCGGGACGCCAACAACGGGTAAAATGCCACTCACCATGCCGATATTAACAAAGACATAGACAAAGAAACTTAAAACAATACTTCCCGCCATCATCCGACCAAAAGCGGTTTGAGCACTACCGGCAAGGTACAGTCCTCGACCAATAATAAATAAATAGGCTGCGAGCAGAGCAAGTACGCCAATCAACCCCCATTCCTCAGCAATGACGGCGAAGATAAAGTCGGTATGCCTTTCGGGTAAAAACTCTAAGTTAGACTGGGTACCATGTAACCAACCTTTACCTGATAAGCCTCCCGAACCAATTGCGATTTTACTTTGAATGATGTGATACCCCGCTCCCAGTGGATCGGATTCTGGATCAAACAAGGTACGTACGCGAGTTTTTTGATATTCGCGCATAAAGAAAAACCACATGACAGGGACAAACGCACCAACGGCGATCACGGCTGCCGAGATGATTTTCCAGCTAATACCGGCTAAGAAAATAACAAAAATACCGGAAGCTGCAATCAAAATGGAGGTCCCTAAGTCAGGCTGTTTGGCGATCAATATTGCTGGGAAAAAGACCATCATTAATGCGACGGCTAGGGTCATTAAATCTGCTGGAATAGGTCGTTGACCAATATATCGTGCCACCATTAGTGGTACAGCCAGTTTCAGCAGTTCTGACGGCTGAAAACGGATGAAACCGAGATTGAGCCAACGTTGTGCTCCTTTGGAGGATTCTCCAAAAAAGAGTACCCCCAGCAACAATATCACACCACAAAAAAACAACAGCGGCGCTAAACGTTCGTAGCTTCTCGGTGAGAGCTGTGCTAAGCCAACCATCACTAACAGCGCCATAACCATACGCATGGCTTGGCGCTCCATCATCGCTAAACTTTGTCCACCAGCACTGTACATCACCACCAAGCCAAATCCCATGACCACTAATAGAGCAAGTAATAAGGGCAGATCAATATGCAAACGTTCAAAAAAAGCCCGGTTTTGTCCGGTAGCGGGATCCATCTTCATTATGGTTTATCCTCTTGTGGCCTCAAGATCACATGATCAAAAATACGTCTCACGACGGGAGCCGCAACACCGGAACCACCACCTGCGTTTTCGAGTACTAAGCTGACGATCAGTTTCGGATGATCGATGGGCGCAAAACCAACGTAGAGTGCATGATTGCGTAAATGTTCAGCCAGTTCGTCGGCGTCATACTCTTGACCTTCTGCTAGACCAAAGACCTGCGCGGTTCCTGATTTACCGGCACTTTTGTATTTTAAGCCTTGAAAGGCACGTCGAGCGGTGCCTCGACTACCATGGTTAACCAGATACATCCCTTGTATCGCAATATCCCAGTACTTGTCATCAATTTCATCAAGAGGAGGGAAGGTCACGTACTCAGTTTCTTTTTGAGTCGAGAAAGGCTGACCGTTTTTAATCGTAGAGCGCAGTAAATGCGGGGCAATCACTTTCCCTTTATTCGCAACCACCGAAGTCGCTTTCGCCAATTGCATCGGTGTTGCGGTCCAATAACCTTGACCAATTCCAACCGGGATAGTGTCACCTTTGTACCAAGGGGTACGATGACGAGCCATTTTCCATTCACGAGTGGGCATATTGGCTCGACTTTCTTCGAAAATATCGATGCCAGTTAAATCTCCAAACCCAAAACGCATCATCCAAGTCGATAAGTTATCAATTCCCATGTCGTAAGCAATTTGGTAGAAAAAGGTATCTACCGATTCTTCAATCGCTTTTAAGATATCAACCCGGCCATGCCCCCAGCGCAGCCAGTCTCGAAAAGGGCGCGTGTCGGAATTGGGGATTTGCCAAGAACCATGATCGTTACGTGTCGTTCTTGGCGTAATGATGCCATCGTGTAATGCTGCTGGAGCAATAAACGGCTTTACGGTTGAAGCTGGTGGATAAATCCCCAAGGTCGCTCGGTTAACTAAAGGGCGGTTAATGTCATTCAGTAACTTATTGTATTCGGTTGATGAAATGCCATGCACAAAAGGGTTCGGATCATAACTTGGGCTTGAGACCATCGCTAGTATGCCGTTATCTTCTGGATCTAAGACAATCGCCGAGCCGCGGCGACCGTCCAGTAATTGATGGATATAAAGCTGTAAGTCAATATCCAAGTTAAGAACAATATCTTTACCGGGAGACGGCGGCACGTATTTTAAGGTCCGAATAATGCGTCCACGGCTATTAACTTCAACTTCTTGATAGCCAGCGGTGCCGTGTAACAGATCTTCGTAGTAACGCTCAATACCTAACTTACCAATATCGCGTGTTGCTTGATAGTTAGCGGCTTTACCTTCACGTTGTAATCGTTCTACATCGCGATCGTTAATTCGTGATACGTAGCCAATCACATGAGTTAAGACTTCTCCATAAGGATAAAAACGCTTTAAATTCGCGCTCACCGATACCCCTGGAAAATTATGCTGATGCACGGAAAACTTCGCCACATCTTCATGACTGAGTTGTGTGAGTAGAGGAATGGCATTAAAGCGTCGAGTTTGGCGGCGATCTCTTTCGAACGCCGCAATTCGTTCTTCTGGAATGGTTAAAATTTGCTGCAGACGAGCGATGGTATCGTCCATATTGTTTACTTGTTCAGGAATAATTTCCAAGTTAAACACAGGACGATTTTCCGCCAGTAAATGACCATTGCGATCGTAAATTAACCCACGGTTGGGGGCAATAGGGACAATTTTAATGCGATTATCGTTGGAGCGGGTTTTGTAATCTTGGTACTGTTTCACCTGAATATGATAGAGGTTGGTGATCAGCACACCCATTGCCACGACAATTCCCATGAAAGCGACGATAGCTCGACGACGAAACAGTCGGGCTTCCGCTTGGTAATCTCTGATTGGACTTCGCTTACGCAGCATCGCTCATTACTCTCGATGGTAAGGATGATTGGCCGTGATACTCCATGCTCGATAGAGACTTTCAGCCATAACCACACGCACCAGTGGATGGGGCAGAGTTAAGGGTGATAATGACCAGCTTTGCTCAGCGGCCGCCTTGCAGCTTGGTGCCAGCCCTTCTGGTCCACCAATGAGAATGGACACATCTCGTGCATCGAGTTTCCAACTTTCTAATTGCTCTGCCAACTGCTCAGTATTCCAAGGTTTTCCGGGGATATCGAGCGTAACAATTCGATTTCCCTTGGGTACGGCGGCGAGCATGGCTTCGCCTTCTTTTTGTAAAATACGTGCAATGTCAGCATTTTTTCCACGTTTACCCGCCGCTATTTCGACTAATTCCAATGGTAAATCATGAGGAAAGCGTCGACGGTACTCTTGAAAGCCCTCTTCAACCCATTTCGGCATTTTGGTGCCGACGGCGATCAGTTGAATCTTCACACTTAGCCCCAGAGTTTTTCTAATTGATATAAAGCGCGATGCTCTTCTTGCATGACATGAAGCATCGTCGACCCCATATCTAATACGACCCATTCACCTTCTTTCTCGCCATCCATACCGAGAGGCTCTAAGCCAATTTTCTTTACCTCGTTGGCAATGTGATCGGCAATCGAGGCCACATGGCGTTTTGAGGTGCCAGTACAAATCACCATGTAGTCGGTCACACTTGATTTACCTTGGACATCAAGGGTAACGATATTAACGGCTTTCATGTCATCGGCTTTATCAGCAAGGAAATGGGTAAGTTGTTGTTGCTGCAATGGTGAATCCTCATAGTATGGTTCGTTGATGATGGTCATCAAAGGTTATTCTGCTGCTAAAAAAGCGCCGTAGTATAACACGCTTTTAAGTCGGTAAAGCGACGTTTGCTTGCGGTAGGCAGCATTGCAAGCTCAGTTGCTGCATCAGTGGCCAAATGGGTTGGCTATATTGAGTCTTAGCCAATAATTCACACTGAGCAAGTAGTTGCATTAGATGACGAAGTTGCGGCACGGATAATCGCTGTAGAGCGGCAGAGTAAAGTGGCCGTTTGGTTTGCCAAATCCGGTATTGATTAAAGACGTTACCTATCGCTTGTGTCTCTATGGCCTGTCTCATCTGCAACAATTGAAACAGTTCTTTTTGTACAGTGCGGATTAAGATAATGACTTCAGTGTCCTCGGCAGCCAGTTGGCGCAAAATACGTTGCGCTCGGTTGGCCTTACCTTCGAGTAAGGCATCGATCCAGTGAAAAGCGGTAAACTGGTTGTGGCGACTGAGCGACTCTTCTAAACGTAATAATGTTAATTGCCCATCAGGATAAAGGAGCACTAATTTTTCTAGGCTTTGTACCAAAGCCAGTAGATTGCCTTCGTGCCATTGAGCGAGCATTTGAATCGCTTCGTTATCCGGTTTTAAACCTAGAGCTCGGCAGCGAGTCGCCACGAACTGAGGTAAACGAGAAAGTTCAGGCGTTAAGCAGTTAACCCAGCAAGCCTGTGCACTTAATGTTTTAAACCATGCGGTATTTTCTTGTGCTTTAGCCAGTTTTCCACCGATGATCACCAGTAAAACATCAGGACTCAGCGTTGCTGTTAAGCTGGCGAGCTCTTTACCTAATGCTGCGTTAAAGCCATTCTCTGCGACTTCTATTTCTACGATCTGGCGCTGAGAAAAGAGGCTCATGGATTGGCAACAATCATACACCTCGTTCCAATTGAGGGACGCATCGGCATTAAAGCGGTATTTTTCAGTAAATCCTTGCTCTCGCGCTTTGCGTTCAATCGCTAAACGTGATTCTTGAATCAATAAGGGTTCATTACCCAAGATTAAATAGACAGCAGAGAGCGAGCGGTTGAGGGTTTCGCTGAGTTTGTCGGCGTACAATCGCATGGTTAACCCTATAACATATTAATGGTATTTGAGTTATCAAGCTCAGATTGAGTCTGGACGTTAGAGTCAGTCTCTTCAAAACTCCCATTAGGAATGCTGGCCTTTAGGCGTGCCATTTGGCGAATAATTTGGCTGGCCGCGAGTTTACGCATTTCATCGACAATCATTTCTCGTTCAGAAGATTTTGCTAACGCAGTCAGTGGGTTATCTAAGTAGCTGCGAGTCACGCTGGTGGAAAACGTTCTTGTACCAACCTCTGGTATAGTGACGCGATAAGAGGTATTAAAGGTCAGCTCTTTTTCGGCGGCGCGAGTATTTTGATACAGCGATAAGGTTCGCTCACTCAAACTTTCACCATTGAGATGCAAATTAGCTACATTACTCGCCGGCTCAACGAGTTGGATCTCGTTCATGCGCAGTTGACCTTTGACCAGCCGTGTTAAGGTGCTGTATTGATCGTTACTGGTCAGAGACATCATGCTTAACTCTCCTGGAATGTCATAGTCTCCACGTAAATGGAAGCCGCAGCCAGCGATAAAAGTTGAAGCGATCAACAAAATAATCAACAAAGGTCGAGTTGTTACAGGCAATATAAAACGCATGGGGTATTCGTTCTCGTCAGTGAGTTTACTTATCTTAGCTTACCGCATTCGATAAACTGAGATAAGTAAACAGGGCGTAAGCCCTGTTTATGTGCTGATAACGAAAAGTTGTGGCTCGGTCTAATAAGGTGGTCATTCGATCGGTTTTTATATCGATGACCACCACAGACCATGAGCTGATAACTTAACGTTGCTTGGCTATACAGACAGTCAGCTTAGCGATTAGTTCGCCACGATGTTGAGCAGTTTGCCCGGTACATAAATGACTTTACGAATGGTTAAACCATCAGTAAATTTCTGTACGTTTTCATCTTGTAGGCCAAGCGCTTCAACCTGCTCTTTCGTTGCGTCAGCGGCAACAGTCAATTTACCACGTAATTTACCATTCACTTGCAAGACAACCAGTTTCTGATCTTCAACTAATGCGGTTTCGTCGTAAGTCGGCCACGTCGCTTGGTCAATATCGGCTTCGCCGAGTGCTTGCCACATTTCAAAACAGATGTGTGGCGCGATAGGGTAAAGCATTAAGGTGATGGCTTTTGCCGCTTCATCCAAAATAGCTCGGTCTTGTTCAGACTCTTGTGGCGCTTTAGTGAGCTTATTCATCAGCTCCATGATCGCAGCAATCGCCGTGTTAAAGGTTTGACGACGAGCAATATCATCAGTCACTTTAGCAATGGTTTTATGCACATCGCGACGCAGCGCTTTTTGGTCGGCATTTAAGATATCGCTTTGTACTGCAACGGCAGCGCCTTTAGCGGTATGTTCAGCGACGAGCTTCCATACCCGTCTTAGGAAGCGGTTCGCTCCTTCAACACCAGACTCTTGCCACTCCAATGTCATATCGGCAGGCGAAGCGAACATCATAAATAAACGTACTGTATCCGCACCGTATTTATCAACCATCTCTTGTGGGTCAATACCGTTATTTTTTGACTTAGACATTTTGATCATGCCTGAGTGTTCAACTTGACGACCTTGATGATCAACCGCTGATATAATGCGACCTTTCCCATCACGTTCCACTTTAACGTCGGTAGGAGAAATCCACTCTTTAGTGCCTTTCTCATTGCTATGATAGAAAGCGTCAGCTAATACCATGCCTTGGCAAAGCAATTGTTTGAATGGCTCGTCGGAGGTGACATAACCAGCATCACGCAATAGTTTATGGAAAAAGCGTGAGTAGAGCAGATGCATACAAGCGTGTTCAATACCACCGATGTATTGATCAACCGGTAGCCAGTAGTTGGCTTTAGCTGGGTCTAAAATATCGTCTGCTTGTGGTGAGCAGTAACGTGCGTAATACCAAGACGATTCCATAAAGGTATCAAAAGTATCGGTTTCACGTAGTGCAGGTTGACCATTGAATGTCGTTTCAGCCCATGTTTTATCGGCTTTAATCGGACTGGTTACACCATCCATAGTGACATCTTCAGGCAGGATCACTGGTAATTGATCGGCAGGAACGGGATGAACTTGACCATCTTCAGTGGTGACCATTGGGATGGGGGCACCCCAGTAGCGCTGACGAGAAACGCCCCAGTCACGTAGACGGAAGTTAACGGTCTTTTTACCTTTACCTAGCGCTTCGAGTTTTGCTGAAATGGCATCAAAAGCCGCTTGGAAAGTTAGGCCATCGAATTCACCAGAATCAAACAGTACGCCTTTTTCTGTATAAGCTTGCTGGCTGATATCTAACTCGCTGCCATCTTCAGGCTTAATCACCGGAATAATATCTAAGCCGTATTTGGTGGCAAATTCGTAATCGCGTTGGTCGTGTGCCGGAACCGCCATTACCGCGCCAGTCCCGTAGTGCATTAGCACGAAGTTCGCGACATAGATAGGTACTTCTCGGCCATTTAAAGGATGGATAGCCGTCAGACCTGTCGCCATGCCTTTTTTCTCCATTGTCGCGAGTTCGGCTTCGGCAACTTTGGTGTTTTTACACTCTTCAATAAAGGCCGCCAGTTGCGGATTATTGGCAGCGGCTTGAACCGCTAGCGGGTGCGCGGCAGCAATACCTACATAGGTAACCCCCATCAGCGTGTCTGGGCGAGTGGTATAGACTTCAAGATCTTGCGCCTGATCTTTAACTTGGAAGCTCAGTTCTACCCCTTCAGAGCGGCCGATCCAATTGCGTTGCATGGTTTTAACCATTTCTGGCCAGCCGTCAAGGTTATCTAAATCATCAAGCAATTCTTGCGCGTAAGCGGTGATCTTAATAAACCACTGTGGGATCTCTTTTTGCTCAACAGGCGTATCACAACGCCAGCAGCAGCCATCTTCCACTTGTTCGTTAGCGAGTACGGTCTGGTCATTAGGACACCAGTTTACTGAGGAGGTTTTCTTATAAACCAACCCTTTTTCGTACAGTTTGGTGAAAAACTCTTGTTCCCAACGGTAGTATTCAGGACGGCAGGTAGCGAATTCACGGCTCCAGTCATAACCAAAGCCCAGTAATTTGAGCTGGTTTTTCATGTATTGGATATTTTCGTAAGTCCATGGTGCTGGCGCTGTTTTATTTTTAACTGCAGCATTCTCGGCCGGTAAGCCAAACGCATCCCAACCAATCGGTTGCATGACGTTTTTACCTTGTAAACGTTGGAAGCGAGAAACGACGTCACCAATCGTGTAGTTACGTACGTGGCCCATGTGCAGTCGACCGCTTGGATAAGGAAACATCGAAAGACAGTAGAATTTTTCTTTATTTGGGTCTTCACTTACAACAAAGGTTTTATTGTTGTCCCAGTGCTGTTGAACTTTCTGTTCAATATCTTGCGGGTTATATTGATCTTGCATCGATGACATCCGGTTATCTTGGAATTTGTGAGTTCGGTTCGAACAGGTACTAATAGATCAACATAGAATACCTAAAGCAGCACAGCACAACAATAGCCAATCCGACTGAACGAGGTGACTTATGCGAAAACAGAAAGCAGGTTATGAGGCGTTAGTAGAAGAAGTGCTCGAAACGTTGAAACAAAGCCCAGAAGAGTTAGAACATATTTTAGACACATCGGGTAAGGTTGTGGCAGCGGCGAATGACTTGACTCAAGATGAATTAGCCCTCATTTCAGCTTATGTTAGGGCTGATCTAAAAGCTTTTTCTGAACAGTATGAGCAGAGTAAAACGGGGCCATTTTATTTAATGATTGCCAATTCTATCTGGCAAGGGCTGCTGGATATTACGGATAAAACTAAAGTGGAGTGGGTGGAGCTATTTCAAGATCTTGAGCACCAAGGTGTTTATCAAGCAGGGGAAATGATTGGCTTGGGGATCTTAGTTTGCGAAAGTTGCAATCATAAGGTTGAGTACAATCACCCAACAGAAATTGTCCCTTGTCTGCGCTGCGGCCATAAATTATTTAGCCGTCAGCCTTTGCAGCCTTAGCAAAAATCAAGAGGTCGAACCCCAAGCGCGATATGGATGGCGCTTGAGGATAGATCGAGTGTTATTGCCGATTTAAGATCGGCGAATCGTGACCAGCCCTATGGTAAGGCTAGCAATAACCCATAAATAGAGTGGCCAGCTCCCTAGTCGATGATAGGGCGTCTGTCCACGAGTCGGAATGATCTCGGCTCTTAACACTGCCGTTTCGAATTGCGGGATTTGATGCGTGATTCGGCCATAATGATCGGTGATCGCGGTGACTCCGTTATTTGTTGAACGAATCAGAGGCTTACCAAGTTCTAAGGCGCGCATACGGGCAATTTCCATGTGCTGTAATGGGCCAATCGAGTGACCAAACCAAGCGTCATTCGATAAGGTCAGCAAAAAATCGGTTTGTTCGGTGACATTGACACGAAGTTGTTCATTAAAGATGATTTCGTAACACAGCGCGGGGGCTAAGGCGAATCCTTTAGCGATGATATTCGGTTGAATATAATCTCCCCGACTAAACGAAGACATCGGTAGATTAAACAAGGGTGCCAGTGGTCTTAGCCACGCTTCAAAGGGTACAAACTCACCAAACGGTAACAAGTGATGTTTATGATAGCGTTGCGTCACATCGTAGCGATACTCTGCATGTTCCGTCTCACCTAACGCTAAAATACTATTAAAATAATGCCCCTGTTGATCATGATTTAAGATACCGGTGATGACCGCGCTCTGGTTCATTCGTGCGGCGGAATCTAAATTGCTGAGAAATGACCCAATTTCTACTTCAAAAGCAGGGATGGCGGCCTCTGGCCAAATAATAATATCGGCATCCCAATTTTCACGGCTCAAATCGGTATATTTCATGATAGTTGGCCAGCGTTGGTTGGGGTGCCATTTTAAAGATTGTTCCACATTACCTTGGATAATCGCTACGCTAGTGGCTCGTTCTGGTTGCGGTATTACCCATTGAACCGAACGAAGTGCGAAACCGATGATGAAAATACTGAGAGGCAGCAGTAAGTAGCGCCAAGCTTTGTTTTGCCAAGCATAAGCGCATGAACCAGCACAGATCATCAGTAATAATGTTAATAGCTCAACACCCGCCAGAGGAGCGAAAGAGGCCAACGGTCCGTCGATCTGGCTATAGCCAAGCCATAGCCAGGGGAATCCGGTCATTACCCAGCCGCGTAACCAATCACTGATCAGCCACAGGGCGGGAACGGAGAAGAGAAAACGTGACCAATGAGTGGTTGAGAAAAAACGATTAAGAGCCCAAGCAAATAGGCCGTTATACAGGGCGAGATAGGCAACAAGTAACAACATCAGCAGCAAGCCAGCAATTTTCGGCATGCCTCCGAAAGTATCAATACTGACGTATACCCAACTGATCCCAACACCAAATTGGCCAAGTCCCCAGCTATAACCGAGCAGTGCCGCTTGTTTGGGCGCTTTCTTCTCAATAAGTAGCAATAAAGCCAAAGGGCTGAGAATGGCGATCGGCCAGATTTGATAAGGGGCAAAGGCTAATGTGGTCAGCGCGCCAAAAAAAACAGCCAAGATAGGCTGTAAGCGGCGTGAAATAACATCTTTCATCCAGTCATGCTCTCATTAAGTGATTCGGGCAGAGATAGCCTGAGTCAGCATCGTTACCTTTAAGTTTGACGCGAATCGTCAGCGTTATGTTGATGATTCGCGTCAAGGTTCAATGGTAGTGATTCGATAATCACTGTGACTGGCGGTTCTCGATAACCAGCTACTCTTCCATAGTCTCTGGAAGGGCTTGTAAATCAGGGATGGTGACTTGCAGTTGGACGACTCTTCGACTGTCAGCGGCAGTGACTTTAAAGTTATAGCCGCCGATATCAATCACCTCTCCACGAGAAGGTAAATGGCCAAAGGCCGTCATCACCAAACCGCCAACCGTATCGACTTCTTCATCGCTAAACGAAGTACCAAACGTTTCGTTAAACGATTCTATGGTCGTTAACGCTTTCACGGCGTAGGTATGTTTACTTAATTTACGAATATCCAGTTGCTCTTCATCATCGAATTCATCCTCGATATCTCCGACAATTTCTTCGAGAATATCTTCAATCGTGACTAGGCCGGATACACCGCCAAACTCATCTACGACAATCGCCATATGATAACGTTCCTCACGGAACTCTTTTAATAGGCGATCAACGCGTTTACTCTCAGGGACCACCACGGCAGGTCGAATGACTTCTTCGATATTAAATGGGGCGCTGCTTGAGCCTAAGTATTTGAGTAAGTCCTTCGCAAGAAGTATGCCTTCGACATGGTCTTTATCTTCACTGATAACAGGATAGCGGGAGTGTTGAGCATCGGTAATGATCGCAATCAGCGTATCCATATCATGGGTGCGTTCAACGGTCACCATCTGTGAGCGGGGGATCATGATATCCCGTACTCTCATTTCCGCAATTTCCATCACGCCTTCAAGCATGTCGCGTGTGTCGTGATCGATAAGGTCATTGATTTCTGAGTCTCTGATCACATCAACCAAGTCTTGACGGTCTTTAGGATCCGTTTGAAACAGTTGACCTAGGCGTTCAAAGAAGGACTTTCTACTCGGACCTTCAGATTTTTCTTTTTTTCCTTCGGTCGAATAGGGCGAGTTATCGTCGTTCATTATTTCTCTTATTGGTAACGCTATCAGATGTGTGATAGCTCACATGTAAGCTTATACGCAATCGGTTCCCGACTAACCAAGCGGTGCAGTGGTTGTTACCTTAATAACAATGGTTAACCTACAGCGCTGAGTTAATGGGGCGTATTGGCTTAGTTTTTCTCCGCTAAATATGGGTCATCAAAGCCCATGTTTTGCATGATTTCTGTCTCAAGGGCTTCCATCTCGTCCGCTTCTTGATCATCAATATGGTCATAACCTAGCAGATGAAGAGTGCCATGTACAACCATATGCGCCCAATGAGCCATCAAAGATTTCTCTTGTTCAAGCGCTTCTTGCTCAACGACTTGTCGACAAATGACTAAATCACCCAGTAGATCCAGCTCAATTTCCGCTGGGGCTTCAAATGGAAAAGATAGCACATTCGTCGGTTTATCTTTGCCACGGTAGTTTAAATTTAGCTGATGACTCTCCGCTTGATCAACAATACGAATGGTGACTTCGGCTTGAGATTGAAAAGGCGTTACTGCGGCGCTAAACCACGTTAAAAAATCATCAAAGCTAGGGAGACCTTGCTCATCTTCAACGGCAATTTGTAAGTCTAATTCGATAGACATCACTAATGAGATTCCTCGATGTTCGATGTTGCTGCCGGCGTCATATTCGTGTGTTCACGTTCTTCACGACGACGTTGTTCATTGATTTTACGTTGTTTTTGATCTTCAGCTTCCCATTTTTCATAAGCATTAACGATGCGAGCAACGACTGGGTGACGAACCACATCGTCAGCTAAGAAAAAGTTAAAGCTAATTTCATCAACCTCATTGAGTACTTCAATCGCATGGCGTAGTCCAGAGCGAGCACCACGGGGTAAATCTATTTGTGTTACGTCACCGGTGATCACTGCGCGTGAGTTAAAACCGATGCGGGTCAGGAACATTTTCATCTGTTCCACGGTGGTGTTCTGGCTTTCATCAAGGATGATGAATGCATCATTTAGCGTGCGTCCACGCATGTAAGCCAGTGGCGCGACTTCGATAACATTACGCTCAATGAGTTTTTCAACGCGTTCAAAACCGAGCATTTCAAACAGAGCGTCATAGAGTGGACGTAAGTAGGGATCAACTTTTTGACTTAAATCGCCGGGTAAAAAGCCCAGTTTTTCCCCCGCTTCTACCGCTGGACGGGTGAGAAGGATGCGTCGCACTTCTTGTCGTTCTAGGGCATCAACCGCTGCGGCAACCGCCAAATAGGTTTTTCCCGTACCCGCTGGACCAATCCCAAAGGTAATGTCATGGGTGACCATATTCACTAAATACTGAGCTTGGTTTGGTGTACGCGGTTTAATGACGCCTTTTTTGGTTTTAATGAACACTTCTTTGCCATAAGCGATGGCAGATTCGTGATTTTGTTCGAGTACGCCTGCTTCTTTAATCGCAAGATGAATACGCTCTGGCTCAATATCAGTAATATTGCCTTGCAAAGGGGCAGTGTCTACGTATAACGTTTTGATGATTTCTAAGGCGGCTGCGGCAGTATGAGGCTTGCCGACAATGGTAAAGAAATTGCTACGGTGGTTGATTTCGACACCGAGGCGACGCTCAATATGTTTAATATTATCATCAAAAGGACCGCATAAGCTGGCTAAGCGGCGGTTGTCGGAAGGTTCGAGAGTGATCTCTAAAGTAACGATTTTATTGCTCAAATTGGCCTCTCAATAAATCATGAATAAGTAGCCGATGTTGACCGGCTACTCATGGAATGTTGTGACCAAAAGCGTCAATCTTCCTCACACATCATTATGAGGGGACTTACCCCATATTATGGCGTGAAAGAAGCAACGCCTAAGGCATCTTCTCGGCGCGTTTTTGCCATCATTTGTGAAGGTGAAATAACAACGCGTAGGTTCATTTCCGACTCAGTACGGATCAGTTCACCACGTAGGGAGTTGGAGAAGACATCAACAATCTTCACATCAACGAATTGACCAATCAGATCGGGTGAGCCTTCAAAGTTGACGACACGGTTATTCTCAGTGCGTCCGCGCAGTTCCATCAAGTTTTTCTTTGATGGACCTTCGACTAAAATACGCTGTTCAGTATCAAGCATCAAACGAGAATAGCGCATCGCTTGGCTATTAATTTGTTGCTGAAGTTCATATAGGCGCTCTTTTTTCGTCTCTTCCGATACATCACAAGGATAATCGGCGGCTGGCGTACCCGGGCGAGGTGAGAAAATAAAGCTAAAGCTCATATCAAAATCAACGTCTCTGATCAGTTTCATCGTGGCTTGGAAATCATTATCCGATTCGCCAGGGAAACCAACAATAAAGTCAGAGCTGATTTGAATGTCCGGACGAGCTTTACGCAGCTTACGGATGATCGATTTATATTCGATCGCCGTGTGTGGGCGCTTCATCATGGTTAAGATGCGATCACTGCCACTTTGTACAGGAAGATGCAGGAAGCTTACTAGCTCCGGCGTATCTTCGTATACCGCGATGATGTCATCAGTAAATTCTAGCGGGTGACTGGTCGTAAAGCGAATACGGTCAATACCATCGATTGAAGCCACTAAACGCAATAATTCAGCAAATGAGCAGATGGTCCCATCGTGCATTGGTCCACGATAAGCATTGACGTTTTGCCCTAGTAGGTTGACTTCACGCACGCCTTGATCGGCCAATTGTGCTATTTCATATAACACATCATCCATTGGACGGCTCACTTCCTCGCCACGCGTATAAGGTACGACGCAGTAAGTACAATATTTTGAGCAGCCTTCCATGATGGAGACAAAAGCGGTAGGGCCTTCTGCTTTAGGTTCAGGTAAGCGATCGAATTTCTCGATTTCAGGGAAAGAGATATCCATCACTGGTGCATCAGTCGATTGTGATTGCTTGATCATTTCAGGCAAGCGGTGCAAGGTTTGCGGGCCAAAAATCACATCAACAAACGGGGCGCGCTCACGAATATGATCGCCTTCTTGGGTTGCTACACAGCCGCCCACACCAATCACGACACCTGGTTTTTTGTCTTTAAGATTTTTCCAACGCCCGAGTTGATGGAAGACCTTCTCTTGGGCTTTTTCCCGGATTGAACAGGTATTAAGTAGAAGTACGTCTGCTTCCTCTGGCTCTTCAGTTAGCTCATAACCATTTGCCGCGTTGAGCAAATCGGCCATTTTCGATGAATCGTATTCGTTCATCTGACAGCCCCAGGTTTTAATTAGCAGTTTCTTACTCATCTCACTTTCGCTCGTTCAATAGTTTGTTCAAATAAGGATCCGCCATCACGACGGTAGCGGCGTATTGTACTGCTTTCGTTTGTGACTGACTAGGGTTAGAAATAAATTATAACCGTTGCTGTTACTGGGTTTTCACCCTGTTTTATGCAAGGTTTTAGGACAAATATGTTCGCAAAAAAAAACTCACTCCGTACAATGGACCCAGAAAGAGAGTAACCCAAAAGGGTCAAGCATGAATAATTTTGATGTTGTTGTGGTCGGTGGTGGAATGGTCGGTGCTGCCGCTGCTTTAGGCTTTGCAAAACAAGGGCGACGAGTGGCGCTAGTCGAAGGCTATGCTCCGCAGCCATTTTCGCCAGAGCAACCGATGGATGTGCGTATTTCGGCTATCTCGCAAACCTCTGTTGATTTATTACAATCCTTAGGCGCTTGGTCGGCAATTGCAGAAATGCGTCTCTGTCCTTATCGTCGTTTAGAAACTTGGGAGCACCCAGAGTGTCGCACTCGTTTTTCGAGTGACTCTTTAGGATTAGCGCAACTGGGTTTTATGGTTGAAAATCGAATCCTTCAATTGGGGTTATGGGAGCAGTTTGCACTGTATCCAAATCTGACGCTATTTTGCCCCGATCAACTCAATCATATTGATTTTAGTACTGAACTCAAAACGATCACTTTGCAATCGGGTGAGGTTTTGCATAGCCAATGGATTATTGGTGCGGATGGCGCTCAGTCACAAGTGAGAAAAATGGCGCAAATTGGCATCACGGCTTGGGATTATCGCCAACACTGTATGTTGATCAATGTTGTGACGGAGAAACCACAACAAGACATTACTTGGCAACAGTTTTTTCCTTCTGGACCCCGATCGTTTTTACCGTTAACCGGTCATCAGGCTTCATTGGTATGGTATGACTCACCACAGCGAATTAAGCAACTGGCGAGTTTATCATTAAGTCAACTTAGAGAAGAGATCCTTAACCATTTTCCACAAGAGCTTGGTGATATTGAGGTGTTGCAGCATGGTCATTTTCCATTAACTCGTCGTCATGCTCAGTGTTATGTCAAGCAGGGGTGTATTTTAGTCGGCGATGCCGCGCACACGATTAACCCTCTTGCAGGGCAGGGGGTGAATCTCGGTTTTAAGGATGTCTCAGTATTATTAGCGGTGACAAAAGAAGCCTCATTGTTCACTGCAGCGCATTTTGCTCAGTATCAGCGTCAACGTCGCCCTGATAACTTATTGATGCAAACTGGCATGGATGTATTTTATAAAACATTCAGTAACGATAAATTACCTTTAAAAGTAATGCGCAATGCTTTATTGAAAGGAGCGGAGTATACGGGACCGATTAAGCAGCAGGTATTACGCTACGCGCTTGGTTTGTAAGTGAGTTAGATGGCGAGCGATAAAACAAAAACGCTGCCATGATGGCAGCGTTTCGTTTCAAGTCTTGAGTGTAAGTTAGCGATAAATCGCTTATTTAGTTACACGAAGAACGGGAGTTTCACCAACCGTCACAGAACCTGATAACTTGCTCAGTTCTTTAATCTCATCCATGTTAGAGATAACAACCGGAGTCAGTGTTGATTTGGCTTTTTCTTCTAGCAAAGCAAGATCGAATTCAATAATTGTGTCACCCACTTTTACTGATTGGCCTTCCTGAGCGATACGCTTAAAGCCTTCGCCTTTCAATTCAACGGTATCAATACCGAAGTGAACAAACAGCTCAACGCCATCGTCAGATTCAATAGAGAATGCGTGATTCGTTTCGAAGATTTTACCGATAGTCCCGTTTACTGGAGCAACCATTTTGTTACCAGTAGGTTTAATCGCAATACCATCACCAACGATTTTCTCGGCAAACACGACATCTGGCACATCTTCAATGTTTACAATTTCACCAGAAAGCGGTGCAATAATTTCAATTGCACTTGCGTCAGCGCTGTCATCAGAGACTAGCTTTTTAAGTTTGTCAAACAGACCCATTGTGTCATGCTCCTAACGTTTCAAATTTATTCTATACCAGTATAGTATACCAATCCCAAACAATAGACGACTATTTTTATATCCTTCAAGGAGTTTGCTGATCGTCACCTATTGTAGGGGGCTGATGGCTTATTGGCACTTCTCTGCGATGAATTTTTCTACACACGCTTCAATTTCAGCGGCGGTCGGTAATGACAACGCATGTTCTGCCATGGCTTTGACTTCTGCAAAATTGGTGTTACGAATCACTTTTTTTACTTTAGGGATAGAAATACCACTCATCGAGAATTCATCTAATCCCATACCCAGTAATAGTAGTGTTGCGCGCTCATCTCCTGCAAGCTCACCACACATTCCGGTCCATTTTCCTGCAGCGTGAGAAGCATCAATCACTTGTTTAATCACTGTTAAAACCGCTGGTGATAATGGGTTATACAAGTGAGAAATCATTTCGTTACCGCGGTCTACCGCTAGGGTATATTGGGTCAAGTCGTTGGTGCCAATCGAGAAGAAGGCCACTTCTTTCGCTAAATGATGAGCGATCGCTGCTGCTGCTGGTGTCTCCACCATCACACCAATTTCGATATTTTCGTCGAATGCTAGCCCTTCGCTGCGTAGCTCAGCTTTGTACTCTTCAATGGCATTTTTCAGTTCACGAATTTCTTCAACTGAAATGATCATTGGGAACATGATGCGCAATGTGCCGTGTGCCGATGCACGTAAAATACCACGCAACTGATCGCGCAGAATATCACGGCGATCTAAGCTAATACGGATTGCACGCCAACCCAAAAATGGGTTCATTTCTTTTGGTAAATCCATGTAAGGTAAATCTTTGTCACCACCAATATCCATGGTACGGATAATGACCGATTGGCCTTTCATCGCTTCGGCAACTTGTTTATAAGCTTGATACTGCTCTTCTTCGGTCGGAAGGGCGTCACGGTCCATAAATAAGAACTCGGTACGATACAGACCAACACCTTCTCCGCCGTTACGAATGATGCCATCGCAATCTTTTACGGTACCAATGTTACCGCACACTTCAACACTATGCCCATCAAGGGTTTGTGCTGGAAGATCTTTTAATTTGGCAAGTTCTTCTTTTTCAGCAAAGAAGTCGCGCTGTACTTGTTTGGCTTGCTCAAGTTCAGCTTCGGTTGGATTAACAAAAATTTTGTTATTAATTGCGTCGATGACCAGCATGTCACCATTTTTTACTTGTTTGGTAATGTCATTAGTACCAACAATCGCAGGCAGTTCTAGAGAGCGTGCCATGATTGAGGTATGTGAGGTGCGGCCACCAATGTCACAAGCAAAGCCAAGCACATAATCAAGGTTGATTTGTGCCGTTTCTGAAGGCGTTAGATCGTAAGCAACCAAGATAACTTTTTGATTAATATCACTGAGTGATACGATATTAATGCCTAATGCATTTTTTACAAAGCGGGTGCCGATATCACGAATATCCGTTGCACGCTCTTTCAAATATTCATCATCGAGCGATTCAAGGGCAGCGGCTTGCTCTTCAATCACCGTATAAATCGCGTTATCTGCTGATAATTTATCATTTTTGATGAGGGCTAAAATTTCGTCTTCTAGCTCTTCATCTTCCAGTAGCATGATATGGCCTTCGAAGATGGCCTCTTTCTCTTCACCAAAGGTCTCAAGCGCTTTTTGTTTAATGACAGTGAGCTGCGCGGATGATTTTGCGCGTGCGTCGTAAAAACGCTCAATTTCTGCTGCTACATCTGCGTCTGAGATGGTGTTTGTGTTTAGGACTATTTCATCTTCTTGAAGTAGTAGTGCTTTACCGATAGCAATACCTGGAGATGCTAGGATGCCTGAAATCATAGCCTTACCTTAAATTGGTCAACTGTAAACGGGAGAATATGGACGATGTGCCAACAATAACATTTAGCTTATTATTGGTCATATTTCAAATAAGGCCACTTTGTCGTTTAAACAAAATGACCTTTATCTAAAATAGAGAGCGTCGATTAGTGAAGTTGGTCCATTAGGGCAACTAGATGGTCAACGGCTTCTTTCGCTTGAGGGCCTTCAGCCGAGATAGAGACCACTGTGCCTTTAACTAGGCCAAGGGTTTGTAGTTTAAATAAGCTTTTAGCACTGGCGCTTTTACCGTTTGAAGTGACAGTAATATCTGCATCGAACGCTTTTGCTTCTTTAACAAACTGTGCAGCTGGACGAGTATGAAGACCGTTTTCTGCAGTGATTTCTACTTGCTTCTCGTACATGTGTTATACCCCAATTAATGTAGTTTTTGTAAGTTGTTCACTTAGATAAGCTTAACCTTAACTGCCCATTTCTGCTAGCGGAGTAACGGGATTTTCGTGGTAGCGCTTATTTCAGTTTAAAACAATCAATGGCTGAGGTAGAGTTTTACCAAAAATCAGCCTTGACTTTAATCTTGCCTGCTTCTTTATTTTGAAGCTAGAAATAAAACATCCCGATATTACCAAAGGTGGGGCAAGGATCAACAAAAAAGCCCCTGTATGGGGCTTTTTTAAACGAAAATTTGATTTAATCACCTATTACTGTTGGTTTTCTTTCTCAGTAAAAATACCGGCAAAGAGCGCTGTACTTAGGTAACGTTCACCTGAGCTTGGCAGCACAGTGACAATGGTTTTTCCAGCAAATTCAGGAAGTTCAGCGAGGCGATTAGCGGCGACAACCGCAGCACCTGAAGATATTCCGGCTAAAATCCCTTCTTCTTCCATTAAGCGGCGAGCCATATCGATGGCTGCATCAGACGTCACGGTTTCTACACGGTCAATCAGTTCTAAATCTAGGTTGCCTGGAATAAAACCTGCTCCAATACCCTGAATTTTGTGTGGCGCAGGTTTTATTTCTTCTCCTGCCAAAGCTTGGCTGATCACTGGCGATTCTGCTGGTTCTACGGCAACAGAAATGATCGCTTTACCTTTTTCACCCTTAATATAACGGCTTGTTCCGGTGAGAGTACCACCAGTGCCCACCCCAGCAACGAAGACATCAATTTGGCCATCGGTGGCTTCCCAGATCTCAGGGCCTGTGGTTTTTTCGTGAATAGCAGGGTTGGCTGGGTTATCGAATTGCTGAAGCAGTAAGTATTTACTTGGGTTGCTGGCGACGATTTCTTCTGCTTTGGCAATAGCGCCTTTCATGCCTTTTGCTGCTTCAGTCAATTCAAGGTTAGCACCAAGCGCTTTGAGTAGTTTACGACGCTCAAGACTCATCGACTCTGGCATAGTTAAGGTCAGTTTATAACCACGGGCTGCAGCCACAAAGGCCAAAGCGACGCCAGTATTGCCACTGGTTGGCTCGACTAGCTCAATTCCTTCTTTTAGCTTGCCTTGCTTTTCTGCTTCCCAAATCATGTTAGCGCCAATACGACATTTAACACTGAAGCTTGGGTTACGTGCTTCTATTTTGGCTAACACACGGCCGTTACTGACTTTGTTTAGGCGAACCAGAGGAGTGTTACCGATAGTCAGAGAGTTGTCTTCGTAAATTTTACTCATTGTGCTGTCCCTTTATTACGCATAGATCAATCGTTGATGCGTTGCTACAAATTGGTTGATACTGGTCAAGAATAGAGATTCGATAGAAAAGTAAAAGGATTAAAAAGTTATAACTTATTAGCGATTTATTAGATGGCTTTATTCTCTTCGCTTATAGACTGATGTGATTCATTACCTAGATAGCTGAGCTACTTGGCGGACATCGTCTTGCTGGCAGATGCCGAGTGATTGGTATGGGAATATTTAAACTCACCAACCCACATGGCGGTGGCTCCGCATACTGCAATTGGCATAATAAAAAGATTAACGACAGGAATCGTGGTTAACAGCGCGACTATCATGCCAAAGCCGTAAGTTTTACCTGGTTTTTGTTTTAACTGGTTTCGCATCACTTTAAAGTCAACTTTATGGTTATCAAAGGAATAATCACAATATTGGATGGCGAGTATCCAAGCGGTGAATAAAAACCAGACGATGGGCCCCAGTGTTTGCCCCAAGCCGGGGATAAGTAACAGTAGAAATAATCCTAGTGCTCGGGGAATAACGTAAAAAAGCTTTTGTCCCTCACGAAGAAGAATGCGTGGCGTATCCTTGAGTACAGAGAATAAGCTGAGATCGCTTTCGATTTTCCCGGTTATTTTTTGCTCGACTTTTTCGGCCAATAGGCCATGAAAAGGCGAAGCAATAAAATTAGCTAGCGTGCTGAAAAAATAGGAAAAGGTACCGAGGATGGTGATAGTGAGCAATGGCCAAAGCAGATAATATAGCCAAGATAAAAAACTAGGTAGAGCTTCAAGCCACTGGGCTATCCAATCGTTAAGATGGGTGAAAAGATAATACAAAGCCGTTCCAATCAGTAGCACGTTGATCATCAAAGGAAGTAAAGTAAAACGACGGATGCCTGGTGAAAAAGCCAGATGAACGCCATCAAAAAAATAATCTAATCCAGAGCGTGTGGGCATGGTCTCTTCCGAAATGAACGCAAAAAAACAGAATTTAGAGTGTAACTGAAGCTTACAATAATAAAAATGCGCCTGTAGACGTAACTTCTAACATTAAGTTGTTCTAAATCAGGGGTAACTTTTGGTAAAGTAACCTTATAGTTTGATACACCCCACCTTGGCAGACGTTCAACATAGGCGTTAGAGCTCGGAACATCAACACCGAAACACTGAGAGTTTAAGATGCAGGAATTGCGATTCGTACTCATTATTGTTGGCGGGCTAGCGATAGCCGCTTTATTGTTTCATGGTCTTTGGACCAGTAAAAAAGAAGGTAAGTCGAAGTTCGGCGATAAGCCGCTCGGGCGTATCAATGTTGAACATCAAGATAAGAAGGCCGCAAAAGAGGCGAAGTTGGCGTCAACTGACGAAGTGACTCGCCCTGATCGTCGAGAGCCTGATTTTGGTTTAACTGGTCATGATATTGACCCTCTAATTGCTGATTATGATTTGCAAGACAGTGGCGATGCAACACAACAAATCGTTCTTGGTCATGGCCTCGATACAGCAGCGTCAGAACCGAGCGTTAAATTAAAGGCTGACGCTATTTCAGAAGAAAGTCGTATCGAAACGTCGATGGTTGAACCGCAACCTGAATCTATTACTCCGGCTCAAACTGAAGCACCTGAAGAAGAGCCTGAAATGCAGGTGATTGTGCTTAATGTACACTGTGCAGGTGCTGAGCCTTTTGTTGGTAGTAAGTTATTTGACAGCTTTCAGCAAAATGGGTTGTTGTATGGTGAGCTGGATATCTACCATCGTCATGCTGATTTATCAGGAACGGGTAAAGTGTTATTTAGCGTGGCTAATATGTTACAGCCGGGGACATTAAAACATGATGATCCCGCTGAATTTACCACCAAAGGCATCTCTTTCTTTATGACCTTGCCTTGTTACGGTGACGCTGAGCAGAATTTCAAGTTGATGCTTAAAACGGCTCAACAAATTGCCGATGATATGGGCGCTAATGTTTTGGATGATGCACGTAACCTGATGACACCCAATCGGCTAGCTGAGTATCGTAAGCAAATTCAACAGTTCAAACTTAAACAGCAGTAATTAACACCTCATAAGGCTCCGACCGGAGCCTTTTTTCATGATCCGAGAGAATACCAATGCAACACGTAGAGCAAAGATTACAAGAGTTACGGCAAATCCTGAATGAACATGCGATACGTTATTACGTGGAAGACGCCCCGACCATCCCTGATGCTGAATACGATCGGTTGATGCGGGAGTTATTAGAAATTGAAGCGCAATATCCACAATGGGTAAGTGAAGATTCGCCTAGTCAGCGTGTTGGTGGGGCACCATTATCGAGTTTCGAATCAGTCACTCATGAACGACCGATGTTATCGTTAGATAATGCCTTTGCTGATAGTGAGTTGGATAGCTTCTTTCGTCGTATCGGTGAGCGAGTTGCTGCCACTCAGCATGCTCGTTTTTGTTGTGAGCCTAAATTAGATGGGTTAGCAGTTAGTCTATTGTATGTGGATGGTCGATTAACTCAAGCTGCGACTCGTGGCGATGGTACGACAGGTGAGAATATCACTGAAAATGTACGTACCATCAAATCGATCCCTCTCAAACTCTCTGGAACTGGATTGCCTTCAAGGATTGAAGTTCGAGGTGAAGTGTTTATGCCCAAAGAGGGTTTTGAGCAGATGAACGCTCAAGCATTGAAAAAAGGTCAAAAGGTGTTTGTTAACCCACGTAATGCGGCCGCTGGAAGTTTGCGTCAACTTGATTCTCGTATTACGGCTAAGCGCCCTTTAGCATTTTATGCTTATAGTGTCGGAGTGGTCGAAGGTGCTGAGTTATCGACCAGTCATTATGACCGTTTTTTACAGTTAAAAAGCTGGGGGCTTCCGGTTAGCCCTGAGACGCAGCGCGTAGAAAACGCTCAGCAAGTTAAAGATTACTATCAAACGATTATGGCAAAACGAGCTGACTTGCCTTACGAAATTGATGGTGTGGTGATTAAAGTTGATGATATTGCACTGCAAGAGAAATTAGGATTTGTCGCTCGTGCTCCTCGCTGGGCGATTGCTTATAAGTTCCCTGCTCAAGAGGAAATGACTCGTTTAAATGAGGTTGAATTTCAAGTAGGAAGAACCGGAGCCATTACGCCTGTTGCTAAGTTAGAACCGATATTTGTTGGTGGTGTGACGGTCAGCAATGCGACGTTACATAACGCGGATGAGATCGAGCGATTAGGCGTAATGGTTGGCGATACGGTAATTATTCGCCGTGCTGGTGATGTTATCCCACAAATTGTTTCCGTGGTGTTGGAACGTCGTTCTCAAGAGGCTCAACCGATAATTTTCCCGAGTCACTGTCCAGTTTGTCAATCTGATGTGGAACGCGTCGAGGGCGAAGCGGTTGCTCGCTGTACTGGCGGCTTAGTGTGTCAAGCGCAACGCAAAGAAGCGTTAAAGCACTTTGTATCACGTAAAGCAATGGATGTAGACGGTTTAGGCGATAAAGTTATTGAGCAGCTCGTAGAGCGAGAAATGGTCGAAACGCCAGCCGACTTATTTAAACTCCGAGCGGGTGAGTTAACCGTATTAGATAGAATGGGCCCTAAATCGGCTCAAAATATCACTCAGGCACTGATTAACGCTAAGCATACGACCTTAGCCCGATTCTTATATGCCCTAGGTATCCGTGAAGTTGGCGAAGCAACAGCGATGAATCTGGCTCAACATTTTTGTACTTTGGAAGCAATTAGCCAAGCCTCTATTGAGCAGCTGATTGAAGTTCAAGATGTAGGAATGATTGTGGCGAGTCATGTGCATGCTTTCTTTAGTCAGGAAAAGAACCAACGTGTTGTGCAAGAATTAAGAGACTTAGGCGTAACGTGGCCTGATATTGAACCTCAAGATGTTGCAAAGCCACAGCCACTGGCTGGAAAAACAGTGGTATTGACGGGCTCTCTGGTTCAATTATCACGCAGTGAAGCTAAAGCGGCTTTACAAAGCTTAGGGGCCAAAGTGACTGGTAGTGTATCAAAAAATACCGATATGCTGTTTGCGGGCGAGGCGGCAGGATCTAAATTAGTTAAGGCTCAAGAGCTGGGAATCGAAATATTTTCTGAGCAAGATTTGTTGGATCTTCTCACCTAACGATTTTAAATGCTAACCAAAACCCTTAACCATTGATCAATGGTTAAGGGTTTTTTATTGCCAAAAATAACTTAATTTAGAATAATAAATTAGTGAGGTAGATTGTAACTATTTTGTCACTTTCTATTTTTGATCAATGCGACCGACTTCAATTATTCAATTATTTTTATTTTCAAGTCATTGTTAATTAAGTTGTTTTTTATTTATTGTTTAATGTGTTAATTATTCGATCTTGATCACTTACTCACTTAAAATTTGTTATGGCTCATATTTTTTTAGTTAAAAATTAAGATCTGATTGATGTTTTACCCTATCCAGATAGTCTTAATGCATGGATACACAATGTGTATGCAGATAGTGATGAGAGATTGTACTTACTCTCATACAAGGAAAAGCTTTCTCCCTTCGGCGGCCAACTTTTGGGGGAAAACATAAAAACAGCTATATCCATTTTTAGGAGTTTTCCATGGACAAATATTTTAAACCTTCCTTAGTCGGTGCAGCCGTTGCAACAATGCTTGCATCTGGTATTGCATTCAATGTTTCTGCAGCAGATAACTACGAGGTCTATGGTGTTATCGCATTACAAGCCGCTTACCGAGATTACGATGCTGGTAATAAAGAAACCGATGATAAGTTAGGAGGCTCTCAGCTTAATAATGAATCTCGAATTGGTTTCCGTGGCGAGAAAGACTTCAAAAACATTGAATCAACTTTTATTTGGCAAATTGAAGCTGGATATGTTGACCCATCCTTCTCTGATCCTGGCTCTGAACTAGGTGCTCGTGATACGTTTGTAGGTTTTAAACACGATAGTTATGGTACTGTTCGTTTAGGCCGAGTCTTGTCACCTCTTTACGAATTGGTGGATTGGCCAGCATCTAACCCTGGTTTAGGTGATGTATACGACTGGGGTGGGGCTATCGGTGGAACTAAGCATCAAGACCGTGCTTCAAATACGATTCGTTGGGATACGCCAACATTTGCAGATAGCCTATCTTTTAATTTAGCGTATGGTATGGCTGGTAAAGATGGAGCGCAGAAAGGCGATGGTAAAGATTATTGGATAGGTGCCGCTGCGCATTATAAAGTATCTGTCTTCCAATTTGATTTAGCTTATGAAGGTAACCGTGACGTAGCTAAAGAGAGCACTGAATGGGATAACGACGCCTATCTATTTGGTGTTCAAGGATGGTTTGATAATGGACTTTCCTTCTATGCACAATATAAGATGATGGAAGCGAAACCTGCCGCTGGTGATAAAGAGAAACAAAATGCGTATTCAGCAGGCTTGGCTTATACGACTGGCGATTGGCAGTTTAAGTTAGGTTATGCTAAAAATGATGAGCTTAAAGTTGGTGGTAGTAAGCTAAAAGGTTCGGATGATGATGTACTGTCTGTACAAGCGCTGTATTTTGTAGATCCATCAGCGGTGCTTTATGCCCGTGCTCGTACTCTTGATTTTGGTGATTCATACAAAGGTCGTTGGAAATCAGCAGATTATGATGAGTACTCTGTCGGTGTAGAATATTATTTCTAAACGAAGTTAGATTATTGAGTTGTAGAGTAAAGGCGAGCTTTGGCTCGCCATTTCATTTTAAGGACGTTCTATGAAAGTTTTACCTATCAGTTTACTTATTTCATTATTGAGTATTTCGTTTAGCGGATATGCGGTTATTAATATTAACTTTGACCGTGATATTCAATTGTTAGCGGTGAATGGTGAATCGGAAGGTGTGAATTTTGGACATCGTTCCGAATTGACTTTAGATCCGGGTGAACACCAGTTACTTGTACGAACTGAGCGAATTATTCAGATGTCTGGTAAGCAAAATAAATATAAATCCCCACTGATGGTATTAAAAGTCTCTGGTGATTCTGGTGTTGTCAACTTAACGTCGGCAATGACTATTCGCGATGAAAGTAATGCCAGAGAATTTGATCGTCGTCCCAGCTTAAATATAGAGGTTACTCAAGGTGATCTTGTTATTGACCAAGATTTTATTCCTGGTCGTTCATTTGCTTTCATGGGAGATTACACCAAACAACTTCGTCAATTTAATCGAACGGAGAGTAAAGCTGCGATAAATGATGTATCAATGCGCAGCTTTACTACACATCCTACAGCGTTGGTAAAAGACGTGCCAATTAATAAAGATAAATTAAAAGCGATTCAAAAAATTTATCTTGAGCTGGATGAAAACCAGCAGAAATCTTTCTTATCATGGGCAGTAAGCCAATAATTAAAAATATGATGAATATTAGCCAAATTGCTAAATTAACAGGACTAAGTGCTAAATCGATTCGGTTATATGAAGAGAAAGGTCTGATCACTGTGCCATTACGATCTACAAGTGGTTACCGAACTTACACACCACAGCATGTCGATGATTTGTTATTAATTGCTCGCTGTCGGCGAGTAGGTTTTAGTCTGGATGAGTGTAAAGCCATGCTCACACTCGCCAATGATCCACTGCGCACGCGCGCAGCAGTGCGTGCGCGAGCACAAGAAAAGTTGCAGGAAGTATCGAGTAAACTGAACGAACTCAGCTTGATTAAGCAGCAGCTTGAAGAGTGGATTGCATCTTGCCCTGGTGATGAAGGGCATGATTGTCCGATCATTAAAGAATTGAAGGGTTGTTGTAAAGATGTAGACGATAAGGCCTGATAGATTCTCATCGTTTTTCTACTGTCTACTTCTGACTGAAGCTACAGCAGCGTTAGTTACGTAGATTTACCTTAATCATACATTCATAGAGTGAGTGAGAGCTATCCTTCACTCTCACTCAAGGCAAGTGCTTATTTTTCTAAAGGTTGATAAGGTTTAATTTTAAGCGTAATCCCATCAAGCGCGATAACCTCTACCATAGATTCAGCGGCAATATCTTGATCACTGATCGCTGACCACGTGCTATCCCCCAGTTGTAATCGAGTGACGACTTGCGCTTTTACGGGTTCAGTGAGCAATAGTCGCCGTCCAATTAACTGTTTCTCTTTCTGATTTAGCGAGCGTTGAGCATCGTCATATCGATCCGATTTAAATTGGCGACGCCACCAGAGCCAAGTTGTTAATAGTACAAAGCTGGCAAACGCCATCCACTGCAACTGCCATCCCATTGGGATGAGCAGCATAATCAGACCAACTAAAAGAGCAGATAGGCCAAGCCATAAGAAGTAGCCTGCAGTTCCTAACAGTTCAACGGCTAATAAGGCCAGCCCGAAGGCTAACCAATGCCAGTAATTAAATTGAGCGAGCCATTCAATCAAGCGTTATCCCTTTTTATCTGCTGAATGTTTGAACATTTCTGCGACCCCAGCAATAGAACCCATCAAGCCCGTTGCTTCCAGTGGCAGCATAATGATTTTGCTATTTTCTGCTTGGCCAATAGATTTTAGAGCGTCGGTATAGCCTTGAGCAATAAAGTAATTGACGGCTTGCATATCCCCTTTAGCAATAGCTTCAGAAACCATGCTAGTGGCTTTCGCTTCTGCTTCTGCGGCGCGTTCGCGAGCCTCTGCTTGTAAAATTGCGGCTTGCTTATCACCTTCGGCTTTAAGGATCTCGGACTGTTTTTGGCCTTCAGCACGTAAAATTTGTGCTTGGCGAACCCCTTCCGCCTCCAAGACTTCTGCGCGTTTATTTCGTTCGGCTTTCATTTGCGCGTTCATTGCAGCAGTAAGATCAGCTGGCGGTTGAACATCTTTGATTTCAATACGAGTAATTTTTACGCCCCAAGGACTGGTTGCTTGGTCAATAATAGTTAATAACTTAGTATTAATCATATCCCGTTGACTGAGCATTTCATCCAGCTCCATTGAACCAAGCACTGTACGCATATTGGTTAATGTCAGGTTACGAATGGCGTGCTCTAAATCCGTTACTTCATAAGCGGCTTTGGCTGCATCAATAACCTGAACAAAACAGACGGCATCGATGACGACACTGGCGTTGTCTTTGCTGATCACTTCTTGAGCTGGAATGTCGAGAACACGCTCCATCATATTGATGCGTCTACCGACTTTATCAACAAATGGAACAATAATGTTTAAGCCGGGACGGAGTGTATGAGTGTAACGACCAAAACGTTCTACCGTCCAGTTGTTACCTTGAGTGACGGTTTTTACTGCCGACATAATAAATACAATGGCGACGAAGACAAACACGCCGATTGTAATCAATGAATCAATAGCCATGACGTTCCCTTTGAGTAATCGACCTTATGATAACGCTTTGCGTCGTTTAGGTACCAATAAAAAAATCCAAAAATTATTGTGTATCAGAACGCCTGAATAGGCAATCATTAGCATGAAAAACTGAGGGCTAATGAGAATTTATCGTTGAATAATGACAGGGGAAAAATTGAGGGGTAATACACGAGACAAAAGAGAGAAACCACATCACTAATTCAACGCTACCTTTTAGCTAAGATAGCGTTGTGAGTCAGTTGATTAATAGAGCTGAGAGTAAAGTTGTCGGCGATAACGGGCGGCGATGGGATTCCCCTGACCTAATGCGCTTAAAATATCCATAAACGTTTTTTTCATTTCGCCATCTAATAGCGTTAGATCATCTTTTAGAAAGCGCCAGAGTAGTTCAAGAGCCTCTTCATCTCGTTGCACTTGATGGTACTGAGAGGCTAATTCATTAGCCATCGTCGCGTTGTTACTATTTTGCGCTAACGCCGCTTCTAATTCTTTTATGGCTGGGCTTTCTGCTGCTTGTTCATACAATTCAATTTGTGCCAATAAACGTTTGTAATCGCTTTGCTGATATTGCAAAGGAATGTTATCCAACAGCGTTTTTGCTTCGGAAAAACGACGAGTAGCAATAAAACAGTCTGCTAATGCGAGTTTAACCTCACCTTGATTTTTCCATGTTTCACTGAGCTCAAGGAGTAACGGTAACGCCTGAGTATAGTCTTGCTGCTTAACGAGTTGTAATGCCGTTTGAACGGTACGCTCTTCTTGGCTAGGTAAGTGTTTATCGAGCATATCGATGATGGCACTGAGTGGTTGCGGCCCACCTAATCCATCCACCGGCTGACCATTAATAAATAATGCAATGGTTGGTAATGCCTGAATACCAAACTGAGCAGCGAGAGCTTGCTCTTGTTGACAATTTAACGTCGCTAATTGAAAGGCACCCGCGTATTGCTGAGCGAGTTGTTGCAATTCAGGAAGTAGTTGAGCACTTTCATCACTGATGGGGGCCCAAAAGTAAAACAGCACGGGTTGCTGAGCCGAGTTGGCCAATATTTCCTGAAAATTGTGTTGAGACACATCACTATGATGAATTGGGTGCATGATCATTCCTTATTGCATTGAGGCATTGTTACACAAATGGGGGATAAAAAAGCAAAACTCAAGGCTGATTGATGACTTGAAAGAGAAAGCGTCTCTCACACACGCATAAAAAAACCACCGAAGTGGTTTTTCCGTTAAAGCAAGCAAAGGTGCTAAAAAAGGATCAGCAGTGCCAAAACAATCGTGACACCGAGCCAATTCCATTGATTTAATGTCATTTGGGTCATACTCAATGCCTTCCTTGGATGATGGCAGCAGAGGGTATCAGCCTATCACCTAGGATATATTTAGAAGGATATATCCCTTCCTACTTGAAGCCGCTGGGGTGTTGGCTATGTTTGTTCACCCCAATCATAGAGTCTATCTATGCTCATGGGGACTCACTCACTTGCCACCTACCTGCAACTCCAAGTTGTTTGGGTATACCCAGTGTTTGGTGTTGTACCATGATTGATATCTTATTTCGTGATATCACCTGAGCATGATCAGTATGGCAAATTAATATGACGAATCAATGACAGCTAAGCCGCTTTTCTGAGCAATTTATCTAATACTCGTCCAGGTAAGAGTCTTTTCAAGAGTGCAAACACTTTCGTTGGTACGGTCACTCGGTAGCGAAGCTTGGGGTGTTTGGCTTCTAAAGCATGCAATATCGGCGCTAAACACGCTTCAGCAGGCAGAGCAAAAGGATGATTTGATTGTGCATTTTCCAAGCGGGCTAACTGAGTTTGATAAGCTTGGTGGTGAAGAGAATGCTCAATGTTGATCCAGCGTTTAAAGGCGGTTAATGCATTAGCTCGAAACTCAGTGTTAATCGGCCCTGGTTCAAGCAAACTAATATGAATATTGCTCGCTTGGAGCTCTAAACGCAACGTATCTGTCCATCCTTCAATCGCAAATTTAGACGCATTGTAAGCACCACGATACTTCATCGCAGCAAAGCCTAAAATGGAGCTGTTTTGAATGATTCGTCCATACCCTTGTTGACGAAAGTGCGGAAGCAATAAGGTTGTTAATGTATGCCAGCCAAAAAAATTAGTTTCAAATTGAGCGCGTAATGCTGCGGTTGATAAGTCTTCTAGCGCGCCAGGTTGCCCATAAGCGCCATTATTAAATAGAGCGTAAAGTTGATGATTTGAAAGCTCGAGCGCCTCGTTTACTCCCTGATGAATACTCCGTTCATCGCTGAGATCCAACTGAATACAAGTCAACCCTTCTTGCTGTAAGCGCTTGACATCATCGATGTGCCGGCAAGAAGCAATGACATGATAGCCGCGTTGTTTTAGGGCTAGTGCTGCCATATAGCCAATACCTGTTGAGCAACCTGTGATAAGGATCGAGCGAGTCATAATGAATCCAATTAATGGTGATGTGATAATAGCTGTTTTAACGCCGGTTCAAGTCGTGAAAAATTAAATTGAAAGCCTAACTCTGTCAATTTCTTTGGTTTCGCACGCAAGCTATCAAACAGTAATTCACTCGCCTCACCAAGCAGCAGTTTGATCGCCCATCGTGGAGTGGTTAATAAATGAGGCTTTCGGAGGCTCGCGGCGAGAGTTTGACTAAAGACAGCATTGGTAACGGGGTGTGGGGCACACATATTGAAAGCGCCTTGAGCATGTTCGGTTTCCAGCAGAAAAACGATTGCCCGTACCATATCACTAATGTGGATCCACGGCATATACTGGGTACCACGGCCAATTGGCCCGCCTAATCCTAGGCGATAGGGAGGGAGCATTTTCTTTAATGCACCGCCTTCAGGCGATAAGACGATTCCTGTTCGCATCAAGCAAACTCGCGTTCTGGATGATTGAGCGCGCATCGCTGTTTGTTCCCAAACGGCACAAATGTGATGAGAAAATTGTTGGCTTTGCACTTGCAAACTTTCGTCGAAGGGATGCTCGTGTTGATCGCCATAATACCCCACTGCAGAGCCACTAAGAAAAAGTGTTGGCGGTGTGGTACTCGCATGGATCAATTCAACCAACTGCTCGGTTAACTGCCAACGACTTTGGCAAATGCGCTGCTTTTGTTTGCCAGTCCAGCGTTTATCGGCGATGGGTTCTCCTGCTAAATTAATCACCGCATCGAAGCGATTAAGATCATGCAATTGATTAATATCACTAATGAACGAGATTTTAGTGTTAGCGTGGGCAAGTTTCCGCTGTGCCTTAGCGATATCTCGTGTGAGGATGACGATATCGTGAGTGATTAATTGTTTGATCAGCTCACGACCAATTAAACCAGTGGCACCAGTGATAAAAATGTTCATTTTGCCTCCTTGCATGGGTAATGTATTAAGCAAACAAACGCTTAATCAGCTTATGTGTATCTCTCTTGGTGTTCAAGCTTTTCTCTTGTCTGTGGTCATTCCCTGGAGGAAGTGTCACTCTCAACACCAAGATTGACGAAGATGACGTAGGTTATGAAAAAACGTACAATAAAATTTTTTACACAATCAATAGGCCGTCGTCATTTACGAGTCGACATTGACAAAGGACGGTATGTTTGTCGTTACGGACGACCGGATTTGAGAGAGGGGAGAGATAATGAAACTGTTCTTTGCTTCAGACTTACATGGCGCTTTGCCTGCAGCTGAAAAAATGTTACAGCAATTTACCCAGTCTGGAGCGAATGCGCTGATTTTATTGGGTGATTTATTAAATCATGGTCCGAGAAACCCTATTCCTGAAGGGTATAACCCTCCCGCGGTAGCCGAAAAATTAAATGACTACGCTAAACAAATTATTGCGGTGCGGGGGAATTGCGATAGCGAAGTGGATCAAATGTTATTGGATTTTCCAATCATGAGTGACTTTGCGTGGGTATTATTGCCCTCAGGACAGCGATTGTTTCTTACTCATGGCCATCTCTATGATGAGCAGAATCTGCCGCCTTTATCGATGGGTGATATTGTTGTTCATGGTCATACTCATCTTGCACGAGCAGAACGATGCGGTAATCATTTTGTATTAAACCCAGGTTCAGTGACGTTCCCTCGATCTCAGAGCGTCGCCAGTTTTGCTGTCTTAGACGGATTTTGTTTCACCGTCTATGGCTTTGAGGGGGAAATCTTAGCATCGCTTGATCTTTCGCTATAATGCTCTCTTTCTCGGTCATATTGAGCGCTATTCGTTAGCGGTCAATATGACCTAAATCGCGTTGTGGATCGATAATATCTCTTACCCGTTGTTTCAATATTTTGGCTTCTGGGAAGCCATTATCCCTTTTTCGTTCCCAAATTGAGCGTTGGTTGCAAAAGATCTCAAAACGTCCACCGGTATCTGGATGTAAAGAGACCATGTCAATCTCTTCACTGAATGTCTGCAAGAGCTCTTGGCTTAGCCAAGACGCTCTTAACATCCACTGGCATTGCCGGCAATAATAAATATCAATGTTTACTTTGTTCATAGGCAACTAATGGGCAACTCATGATGTAGAAGTGGTGACTATCCATTACCAAACAGTACCGTTGAACCATGGCTCAAGCTAGTGAGTAGTAAGGTTTTCTTGTTAATGATATCAATCCTTCGGCTCTGTTGAGCGTCCATCTTAAACAGTTGAGTGATTAACTGCAGTTGCTTGGGCGTAAAATCTTTACTGTAAGAAGATGAGATATCTTTAAATTCCGTCGGTGATACGAGAAGGTAGTTATCACTGATGCTCCATTCTCCAGACTCAGAGATATTAATAATGTTATCAGGTCGGTCGGCTGATAACGGTTCAATCGAATACAGTTTCACTCTCGATACCCGCAAGTAAGTACCATTCGGCAGATATTTTACGTTTGAAGAGACGTCAACGCGATGCAGAGGTCCCACCGCATCATTAGGTTGAGTGGTTTCGATTAAGGTCACCATTTTTGATTGCCACTCACGAGACATCAACACATTGTCTAGCTTCGTTTCATTCGTCCAATAGATCCAACTACTGACAACTGTTGAGATAAGCAATAAAAATGCAGAGATTTGTTTGGTCATCGTTGTTCCTTACTGGCACACTTTATCGGTGTCATCTGGGTTAGCAAAAATCCGCAAAGTAATATTTTCCCCAGAAAACTGAGGTAAATGAATATAGTTCAGGATCAGTTGACCATTATCACCACCTGTCGCGATCACTTCTTTCAGGATCATATCATCAGAGCGCATCGAGTGATGCTTTTTGATGCACGATTTGATTAAAGGTAGCCATGTGCTCAGGTCTGGGTGATTGATGGGCGCGCTGATCACAACATCATTGACCACGGCCAGTTGACGAAATTGTGAAGAAGACGGTGAACTAAAAAACAGCACCATGATCGGTAATAAGATGGCACACACTAACATCACCAATGAGCGAAGATCCGATAAGCGTTTCGCAGAAACCGCATCTTTGGTGCTCATGAATGTATTGTTAGATTTGCCTGTGAGATCAGTATGCCTCTCTCCTGAAAAGGCGCTCTCGTCTTGGTTAGTGGCGCTATTTTCTAACGCGATCTCTGGCTCAGCAATGACCGGTTCGGGCGGAACAATTGGCTCAACGCTAGCAATAAACTGATAACCACGTTTGGGCACCGTTTTAATGAACAACGGGAGTTTTGTTGAGTCCTTAAGCATTTTTCTTAGCGTAGAAATTGCTTGAGTCAAGCTGGAATCATCGACTTCAAAGCCTTGTTCTCGCCATACATAATTATGTAAGTCATCACGAGAAATAATTTGGTTAGGATGTTGAACAAACATAGAGAGAATACGACTCTCATTGCTGCCGAGACGCGTCTCTTCTTCTCCGGTTTGATCGACCAATAAGTTTGATGTCGAGTCAAAAATAAACCGATTGGCAAGAATGAATTTGCTAGCTAAATTGCTCATTGAGTTCTTCTTTTTAATGGTTGTTACTCAAAATGGCCAAGTTCTGTCGCGCTTGGGGTTTTACTGCCCTAGTTTGGTGTTATTCGATCATATTTGTCGTCAGCAACACGCTCATCATCGATGAAACAACAATCTTTTACTGTTGTTTATCACTGCGAACTCATCGTGCTAACCGTTTTGAGTGGTATCAATGACAGACTTTTTTCATTAACCTGATCAAAATTTTTAAGGGTGAAACCTAAAACCAGTAGAGAATAATCAAAAAAAATCCAAAAAACAGTGTTTTTATGTTTTTTGACCTTGAATTTACATTGCCAAGCCACATGTTAATAGCAAATCTATGTTCTTCCTACCCATTTTAGTGTGATGGATAGGGTTTGATATGATGTTACGGAGCTAAAATGAGCGAGACGACAACCAACAACAAAGAAACACGTGGTTTTCAATCTGAAGTAAAGCAATTGCTTCATTTGATGATTCATTCTTTATACTCCAACAAAGAGATCTTCCTACGCGAGTTGATTTCTAACGCCTCTGATGCGGCCGATAAACTGCGTTTCCAAGCGTTATCCAACCCTGATTGGTATCAAGGTGATGCAGAATTAGGCGTCAAACTGTCGTTTGATGCTAAAGCCAATACGTTGACCATTTCAGACAACGGTATCGGTATGAGTCGTGAAGATGTGATTGAGCATTTGGGTACTATTGCGAAATCAGGCACGGCAGAGTTCTTCTCTAAACTTTCTCAAGAGCAGTCTAAAGACTCACAATTAATCGGCCAGTTTGGTGTTGGTTTCTACTCTGCGTTTATCGTCGCTGATGCAGTGACAGTGCGGACTCGCGCAGCAGGATTGGCGGCTGATCAAGCGGTACAATGGCACTCACAAGGAGAAGGTGAGTATACGGTTGAAACGATAGAGAAAGCTTCTCGTGGTACCGATATTGTTTTGCACATGCGTGACGAGGGGAAAGAGTTCTTATCTGAGTGGCGTTTACGAGAAATTATCTCTAAATACTCTGATCATATTGGCATTCCAGTTTACATTCAAACGTCGGTACGTGATGAGGAAGGGAAAGAGACGGGAGAAGTTAAGTGGGAACAAATTAACAAGGCTCAAGCCCTATGGACTCGCTCTAAATCTGACGTCAGTGATGAGGAGTATCAAGAGTTTTACAAGCATGTCTCCCATGATTTTGCCGACCCGTTGACTTGGAGCCATAACAAAGTTGAAGGGAAAAACGATTATACCAGCTTACTGTATATTCCGGCTAAAGCACCTTGGGATATGTACAATCGTGACCACAAACATGGCTTAAAACTGTACGTACAACGTGTCTTTATCATGGATGATGCTGAGCAGTTCATGCCATCTTACCTGCGTTTTGTTCGTGGATTAATCGACTCCAACGATTTACCGCTCAACGTCTCGCGAGAAATCTTGCAAGATAATAAAGTCACTCAATCGTTACGTAACGCTTGTACCAAGCGTGTGTTGACCATGCTTGAGCGTCTTGCCACCAACGACAGTGATAAGTACCAAACGTTTTGGAAAGAGTTTGGTCTCGTGATGAAAGAGGGGCCTGCTGAGGATTTTGCTAATCGTGAAAAAATCGCGGGATTATTGCGTTTCGCTTCAACTCATGAAGAGTCTGCACAACAGAACGTGAGCTTAGCAGCGTATGTTGAGCGAATGAAAGAAGGTCAAGAGGTGATTTACTACTTGACGGCGGATAGCTATCTGGCAGCGAAAAACAGCCCTCACTTGGAGCAATTCAAGGCAAAAGGCATTGAAGTTATTCTGATGTACGATCGAATTGATGAGTGGTTGATGAACTACTTAACCGAATTTGATGGTAAATCTTTCCAATCTATTACCAAAGCTGGTTTGGATTTGAGTAAGTTTGACGATGAAGCTGAGAAAGAGAAACACAAAGAAACGGAGCAAGAGTTTCAAACGGTAGTTGAGCGTATCAAAACTTACTTAGGTTCAAGAGTGAAAGACGTTCGTACTACCTTTAAGCTTGCTTCAACGCCTGCTGTCGTGGTGACTGATGATGGCGAAATGGGTACGCAAATGGCTAAATTATTAGCCGCTGCGGGTCAAGCCGTACCGGAAGTGAAGTATATTTTTGAGATCAACCCAGAGCATAGCATGGTCAAACGCATGGCTGATGAAGCCGATGAGCAAGCGTTTGGTCAATGGGTGGAAGTCTTATTAGGCCAAGCGATGCTGGCTGAGCGCGGAGCAATGGAAGATCCGACTCAGTATGTTAAAGCGGTCAATGAGTTATTAACTCACGCATAATCCTATTTTTTACACGATAAAACCAAACTCGCCATCGTGCGAGTTTGGTTTTTATGAGGCTGTCTGCTTCAGCCAGTATTCAGGGCGATACATTTATTCTGTTCGTACTATGAAGTGGCGTGATTCTTTAGTCTTACTCTGCTCTTTTTGGTGGATTTTATGTTAGAATCACTCGCTTAAATGATTTGGCCATCTTGTGTGGTCTCATACTTTTATGACCAGTTTTTATCTTATTATACCGAAACTTACCGTCTCTCAATTCCGTTAGGCTGTGAGCTTCGGTATATACCCAAACGACTTGAAGTTGCAGGTAGGCGGCAAGTGAGTGAATTACCATGAGCATAGGCAAACGATGTGATTGGGGTAACGAACGTAGCCAACACCGCTACAGCTTTAAGTAGAAAGGGTATAACACAATTTTCAAAAGAGGATTAAACATGCGCATCATTCTTCTCGGCGCTCCGGGTGCAGGTAAAGGCACACAGGCTCAATTCATCATGGAAAAATATGGTATTCCACAAATTTCTACTGGTGATATGCTACGTGCTGCTATCAAAGCGGGCACTGAGCTTGGTAAAAAAGCGAAATCAGTGATTGACGCTGGTCAGCTTGTTTCTGATGACATTATTCTAGGTCTGATTAAAGAGCGTATCGCTCAAGCTGATTGTGAAAAAGGTTTTTTACTGGATGGTTTTCCTCGCACAATTCCGCAAGCTGATGGTCTTAAAGCGATGGGAATAAACGTGGATTATGTGATTGAATTTGATGTTGCTGATGACGTGATTGTTGAGCGTATGGCTGGTCGTCGAGCACATCTTCCTTCTGGTCGTACTTATCATGCTATCTATAATCCACCTAAAGTCGCTGGTAAAGATGATGTTACAGGTGAAGATTTAGTAGTGCGTGATGATGATAAAGAAGAGACAGTACGTGCTCGCCTAAGTGTTTATCATGACCAAACAGCACCTTTGATCGAATACTACGGCAAAGAAGCGGCGGCTGGACATACTCAATATTTAAAATTTGATGGTACCAAGCAAGTTGCTGAAGTTAGTGCTGATATTGAAAAAGCGTTGGCATAATGTCACCTAGTTTTCAATTTGTTTAGGTTAACTAACGCATTGATCATAAAAGCGACCTTGACGGTCGCTTTTTTTAAACTTTTTGGTTGTTGTGACGTACTTACTATTCTCTGTGGACTGAATCAATGGAAGTTATGCAAACGAAAAAAAAACTTGGTGTATTGCTGGCTAATTTAGGCACGCCAGATGAACCGACGCCTAAAGCCGTCAAACGATTTTTAAGTCAGTTTTTACATGATCATCGTGTGGTTGATTTGACGCGTTGGATATGGTGTCCGCTGCTCCATGGTGTCATTTTACCGTTACGCTCTCCTCGAGTCGCTAAGTTGTATCAATCGGTTTGGATGGATGAGGGCTCGCCGTTATTGGTTTATTCAAAGCGGCAACAAGAGAAACTTCAACAGCGCCTTGATTATCCGGTTGAACTAGGAATGACGTATGGAAACCCAAGTTTACTGAGTGGTGTGCAAGCGTTACGAGATCAAGGCGTTGAAAAAATAATAGTGTTACCGCTTTATCCACAATATTCAGCAACTACGACAGCAGCGGTGTTTGATGGTTTAGCCAAAGCAATCAAAACGCAAAGGGTTATACCGGAAATCGATTTTATTACCGATTATCATGATCATCCGTTATACATTCGTGCTTTAGCGGACAAAGTTCGCAGTTCGTGGAGTGAAAAAGGGCAAGGTGATGTATTGATTTGTTCTTATCATGGCATACCTAAACGTTATGCTGATAATGGCGATATTTACCCTCAACACTGTCAACAAACGACCCATTTACTCGCACAAGAATTAGGTTTGAGTGATCAACAGGTCATGATGACTTACCAATCGCAGTTCGGTAAAGAAGAGTGGTTACAGCCCTACACCGATAAAACTATGCAGGCTTTACCTTCGCAGGGGATGAAAAAGATCGATATTCTTTGCCCCGCATTTTCGGTTGATTGCTTAGAAACGTTGGAAGAAATTAGCGAAGAGAATAAACATCTTTTTCTTGAGGCTGGAGGTGAAGCTTTTAACTATATTGCTTGCCTTAATGATTCTGATCTGCACATTGAGATGATGGTTGATTTAATCCAGGCTCGTTATTAGGGCCGTTGTCTTACTGTGATAATGTTTCCGCTGGTGGTTAACAATGCAACCAAAGCTGTGCTGCTGTTGGCTCCAAAAAAACGTTAATGCTGCAGCAAATAATAAAAAAGCCAAACGGTGATGTTTGGCTTTTTTAAATGAAGGTGACCTCTACAGCAAAGAGAGGCCGTATCGATTAACCGATTTATGCTTCAACGGGAGTTAGTGTTTCAATCTCGGTAGTGCTTTGACAAATTTTGCTCAGCATTGGCGCGATTAAAAAGGTTAAGATAGTGATACCTGCAGTGACATAACCAATTTTTCCAAACACGTCACCGTAAATAGCCAGTGATTCTTGCGCTGTGGTAATGTGCTCAGGGACAGAGGTTAAGCTAGCTACCCATCCTGCTGCAACAGCTGCTGCAGCTGAGGTTAAAAACCACATACCCATAGCAAAACCCATCATACGTTGTGGGACTAGTTGTGCCACCATCGCTAAGCCAAGTCCTGATACCAATAATTCACCGATCGACTGGAATAGATAGCTCATGACTAACCAGTTTGAACTGATGATCCCTTGGGTATTCGCAAAACTTGTCGACCAAGAAAGTACCAAGAAAGAAAGCGCGCATAATCCCATGCCAATGGCAAATTTAAACGGCATCGCTAAACGCTCACCTAACTTACCGTATAACATCGCCAGTATCGGACTTGCTAGCATGATCCAGAATGGGTTAAGTGCTTGGAACTGTTCTGGTTCAACTTGGAAACCGAATAGGCTTGGGTTAACGTTATGAATAGCAAAAAAGTTTAATGAAGTCGGCATCTGGAAGTAGAGCACGAAAAAAACCACGCCTTGCAGCATAAGAGCAAAGGCGACGAGCATTTTTTTACGTTCTAAACCAGTCATTGAAAAAGTTTCTTTAAAATAGCAACCCAGAATGGTTAAGCCGGCTATGACCAAAATCATATGAGCTAAGAACAGGTTTTGTAAGAGATAACTAGAAATAAAGCTAGCGAGTACAGAGCCTAGGATAACCACCATTAATGAACGACGATTGACGGGTTTGAGATCGGCAGGTGAACCAACTTTTTTGAGCATTTTTAAGCACATCATAAAGTTGACTACCGTGATCGCTAGGCCAATTGCACTAACACCAAATGCCATACCATATCCCGCACGTTCAGCGACTATCGGGGTGATGATCATCGAAAAGAACGAGCCAAGGTTGATGGCCATATAGTACATCGTAAAGGCACCATCGAGTCGAGGATCGTTATCGGCATAAACCTTGGAGAGCAAACTTGATGGATTGGCTTTAAATAAACCATTACCAACAGTGATGAATCCCATCGCAATATAAATCAGCGTTGGTCCTCCCCAATGGCCATCCGTTGTCGATAAACCTAATAACAGATAACCGACCATTAAGATGATTGCACCAAGCGTGATTGCACGCTTTGTACCAATAATCTTATCGCCAATCCAGCCACCAGCGGCAACAAATCCATAAACTAAAGCAGAGAATGCACCAAATAGAACAAATGAAGTTGACTCACTCATACCTAAGATTTTGACCATATATACCGTCAAAATCGCTTGCATTCCGTAGAAGCCAAATCGCTCCCAAAACTCAATTGAAAAAATCAAATAAAATGATTTAGGTTGCTTGAATATATTCAAGTCAGACATACCGCTCTTCCTGTAAGTGCCTCTCTGTTTGTTTTACCCCTCTTACAGATCGTTATGGTTAACCCTATCTGTAAGGGGGGGAACGCAGAGATTATTAATGTAATTATTGTTATTCCCGAATAGCGACGGAAGCTTGTATGCCCTTTCTACTTGACGCTGCAGCGGTGTTGGTTACGTTCGTTCACCCAATCACATCGTTTGGCTATGCTCATGGAGATAAACTCACTTGCCGTCTATCTGCAACTCCAAGTCGTTTGGGTATAGCAACGGAAGTCACTATCGAACCTCAGTTGTTGACGTTAAACATCCAGTCGTTTGGGTTATAAATTTAGTAATAATTTGTTTCGTTGACCGATACGTATACCGCTAAGCGTATAGTGCTGCAAGACACGAAATGAAAACAAAGAAATCGCTAAAAATGTAATGTTTTGAAAAATAAAATATTTCTAATTTGTGCGCCGAGCATGGCGTTGATCTAGGAGGTGAAAGTCCTCTACGGGCTCAGTCGAGCGGGAACCGTTAGCCTATGCAAGGGTGTTCATCGTGAGGTGAAATCTGAAGGAAGCAAATGGCAAAAC